>JACAUC010000358.1 GCA_013390945.1 Candidatus Chloroheliaceae bacterium | reverse complement strand
CACTATAGATACTTCGTTTACTTGGTAGAAGGTACTAATTCCCGCTATAGATAATTACTAGTGGCGGAACTTTCCTATTAGAGCAGTATAACTGGGCCCCTTCACAAGCTCAAATCAGCCCGAAAAAAAGCCCGCCAACAGAAAAAAGGGGCCAAAAAAGGCGAAGTTCCGTTGCTAAAAATTAAAGCGGAACTTTACCTTCCTCGTCTTATCAAACAAACGTTCTAAAAAGCTGACTCCGGTAATTTTTTAGAACCACCTATGAACATCTATGACCTAAGTGAGTTATGTAAGGACTTCCTCTGGCTACAGCTACATCCTACAAGGGCCTAAAAAGTGCAATACATGCGCGCCCTTGAGTGCCGATAGTAAATTGTTAAGACTGGTAGGGCCGGGTTTTACCACCCAGGCTGTAGGCAGACGTTTACGCAATTCTGCTGAAATACCACTTTGACCGGGCAGTAAGGTTATCTTTACCTGCTCTTTTAATTCCTTTTCATTAAATGCGGTTAAAAGATTCTCGATTTCCTCCTCGACTTTTAAAGATTCAAGAGCGGTTTCTTTTTTAAGGTCGGCAGGATTAGATATGGCTACCACGATTTGCACCGGGCGTTCTTTTAGCGGAATCGCGTCAAGTATTTTCAAGCTCGTATAGCGCGAAAATGGATTAGAACCGGAAACTGCTATGGGCAAAGGTTGATTAATCTGGTAATGATAAAGCCTTTCCCAGTTTACTGCGTGAAGTTGGGGAGAAGTATCCTCAAGCCAAAGCCGCACCCGCAAGCGATTTTTAGATTCGTACTCGGCTCTGGTGAGTGCATCATTATACTGCTCTTTAGTCGGCCCATTGAATAGAGCCTTATACAGCATCTCACCATAAGCCTCTAAATCATATTCCAGCGAAGCCAACGCCCTAAAATCCAGCACCAGTGTACCATCCTGTCCGGTGGGAGCGTTATTTCGTACCACTTCTATCGGATAGGCTTCCAAAGCTTTTTTCCAAGGTCTTACCCTGATAAAAAAATCGTTGTAGTTTTCACCCATGATTTGTTAACTCCTGTGCAAGTTATTTAAAGAGCGATTGCAGTGCTCCTACCAAGGCACCAAGCACACGAGTGCGGTACTCCGTTGCGGCGGCTACGTTTTGCTGATGTAGTTGATACAAAGCCTGGTCTAATTCCAACCCATTATCTGTACGACGCATAGGTACTACTGAAACCGAGTCACCATCAAACCTGATTTCGGTACGGGCCGCATCCTGCGGTTCGCTATTTTTAACTCCGTCTTCCTCGCTAATCACCGTATACTGAGTAACAACGGTCATTTTACTCAGGTCATCTACATACTTAGTTACTTTTGTAGTAATGTCCTTGAGAGTGTTTTCGAGTTCATTTGCCATCCTTGCTAAGCTCCTTTTCTTTAACGCTAACTATAAAACGATTTTGCCATTTCACATAAAAGCCATATTATATAGTAAAAGTGTTGCTTTTATGACGTTCTCGATATTCGGACTGGACTTGCCAGATAAAACGACAAGCAGCTGGTAAAGCCAACAACGGACCGCCCGGCATCATAAAAAATTGAGCCAGAGGTATTGCTCCGCGCACTGCTACTCCAAAAGTCCAGAAAAGCGTCTCCCTCGATTGTAAGGTCAAGGCCAGATTACGACGGTGCAATTCCACTTGGGCAAGCTCTAAGCTACTTTGCCAGATGGTACTTAGCCGACCACTTCGAGTGAGCAGGCTATAACCAATCCGGCTCTCGCCCATTCTGGTTTCGATTAAACTTTGCCCACTGATAAGGTCGCAGACTTGTGACACCACCCCCTGAAACTGCTGGGTAACTTGTTCCCAACGTGGTTTAAGAAGATCGCCCAGACCAAAACTTTGTTCACCGCTTAGTATTGAAGGGTCACCCACTAGACGTGCCAATTCTAGCTCTGGCTCTCCTACCTGCAAACGTCCGCCACTTTGCATAAATTTTGCCAGTCGTGAACTAGCTTCAGGTACTGCCTTGCGGGAAAGTTGTAAAACCTGACTGCCTTCATTTAAGCCTATTTCTGCAGCGCTCAAATTTTCGGGCAGTCGGACGCGCCAACAAGGTATTTCCGAAAGAATGGTGGATTCAGGATTTGAAAGGTCAAAACTAACTTCTCTTGGTTCCAAACCTGCGTCTGTACCTGCAACCTCTGTCCATAATCCCAGCACACTAGGGTTACTAAATTCTGGTAGTGTCGAAAGGCTTAACTCAAAGATTGCCCGGTTACTCATCCTAGCCCCTTAAGTAAATTCACTAGACCACTAGCAACCGAGGCGGCAGTTTTTATCAATTCGGCCCGATGCGCCTGGGCTTGCTGGACGCTATCGCGGTGAATAGCCCAAAGTGCCTCATCTATTTCGCCCTCTTTTTCTGGCACACAGACTAGCGTATCGCCATCTAGCTTGATATGAGTTAAAGCCCTGCGAGTAACTGGCCCTTTAAACTGGCGAGATACCGAATGATACGTTACCTCATCAAGGTTTTCGCTCACATAAGTAGTCACTTCCAGTCCTGAAAAATCAGTCAGGGCATTTTTGAGCGAAGTACCCAGTTTATCGGTAAATTCTTTCAGAGAATCGATTAGTTTTTCCTTTACCTCTTTCAAATTGGCATTATCACCCCTTCCCAAAATAAAATTGACCCCCTCATACTCTCCTGTCATTTCGGCAAAATCTGCTATGGTCGCGTCGGGCGGATAATGTTGGATGGTAATAACGGTCTGACCGTAGGGTGAAGTAGTCACAAAAGAGCGGGCAGTACCTCCGGCAAAGGTTGAAACTGAGTTTTGAGATGGATTCTCGTTAAATTCTTCTATCGGCGCAACAGAGGCAGGTACTTTGTTTGGTGGTTCGCTCTTAAACTCAAGTATTGGGCGCAATCTTTCTGCGTCTTTCTCATCGTGACCAGGCCGGACTGGTAGACGTACTGCCGGGTCTCCTAGCACAATATAACTGCGAGCATCATTGTTGGTTGTCCAAAGTCGGGCCAACTTATATTTATCAAGGAAACCGCCCCCTTTAAGCTTCTGTAGATAGGCATTTAGTTCGGTAGCGGTTTCGGCATAACGCATATTAAATAAATCAAAGGCCGAACCGACGGGATGATTTTCCAGCAGACGCTTGAAGCTATCTTCAAAAGTTTGGGTTTGTGGTCGGCTCAGTGTTGGTTCCTTAAAAGAGTAACCCCAAGCCCGTTCTACATGACCGATAACCGCCAATGCCCCACCTTTAGAATGACCCAGTAAACGCTTGGGTAATTGGGCCACAAAAGCCTGCTCCGCAATTGTGCTGACTGGTACACCAACTTGCCGGGGAAAATCGTCTAGGCGGGGTGTTCCGGCTCCGAAACAGGCAAAGTGAAAACTGATTAACCCCCCTACCTGCGCGTTATCGCTCACATCTTCCGCCGCAAAATAGTGGTCTGGTGGGATAGCTTTTTGCCAGTTCTGTGGGCCGGGCCAGTCTTGGCAGACCAATGCCCCCTGGTGGGTTACTTGGCGCGTATCTCCCATTGGAAAGCCCATACCATGACTGGCCGTGAACAGTAGTGCGGGGCTTTCTTCTCCACCCAACAATTGGCCCAATCGAGCTTTGGTCGCCTCTTCTGCTATCATAGTGTTAACCTGCCAGTTACCGTATTTTTCCTGGCCTGCTAGTTCCGCTACCCAATTCGCCAATGGTATAACCAATTCACGGGCGCTTAGGTTAGTGGCTAAGTCGTCTTGGTTTTGCACCCCGAAGAAAGTTGCACGGCGCGGTAAATAAATCTTACCCTTTTCAAACTCCACCACACTCTGAGCGTAATGTGCGTATTCTTCGTGCGTATCAAAGTAAATTCTACCTACTGCATATTGCACATCTAACTGGTACTGAAATTCAAAAGGGATCGTGACCGGATCGCCTACGATTAGCAAATAATAAGGTACATATCTTGGGTCTGCTGCACCTGACCCTGCGTTTTGCCTCCCTAGCCATTGCGCTTTGTCCTCGCCACGCCGATAGCCTTTCTCCCCTACAAACTCCTTATAAAAATCTCCAGCTTGTTCCTTGCGCCAATCGAGCAATGTTTTGAGAGCATCACGCACTTCGGGCTTTACTTCTTGCAGGAAAACTACGCCCCAGCCAGCTTGAGCTAAATTGAGTGGATCTCGCCCTTCGCGTAGACCCAAATACTGCTTTTTAGCATTCTCAGTGCGTTGCCTGAGTACCTTTAACTCGCTCTCGTCGTAAGTTTCACTTCGTGCGACCTTCGCGACTTCTTCCGATGAAAGCGGTGGTAGCAAATATTCCCCGGTAGCCCCGTTCAGACCGTTAAAGTTAAAAAGGACTTCGCCTTCCTGTTCGTTCTTATTCTCATCTTCATTACTCATTGCCACCAATCCTTTCTGTCTTTACTTAGCCCTGTTATAAAGCCAGTTGTATTAATTGTTGCGCTAAGTTGAGGTTGCTCATATAACCTATTTCGTTTACAAGCGAAAGGCATAATTCTTACAGTCCACAAAGATTGTGGAAGTAGTAAGTGGGCCTAGGAAATTTG
>JACAUC010000357.1 GCA_013390945.1 Candidatus Chloroheliaceae bacterium | reverse complement strand
TTGTAGGATGCTGCTCCGTCAGTTGATCTTGACATACCTCCGGTCTTGTCAAATCACGACTTTGCAACAGCCTTAGCCTGATTAAATTGATTCTTGATAAGTTGGCTCTGAAGGGTCAACTTATCAAATTCCAAAGTGGTTAGTTAAACGCCTTTCTTTGCTATTCTCGGTATAAAAGTGAGGTTTATTCCTGATCTTCGGTTTGGTTCCGCAATTTTTCGCGGACTTCCATCAGGATTTGTCCAAGTTGGTTTTTTCCGGTTTTGTCTTTCCCAATGCCCCAATAGTTATCCACGTGCGAATCTTCTATAAGTCTGCGTGAGCCTGTGTTTAATAGTTCGTGGCGAATATCGGGATTGGTTTGAAATTTGCGAAGAACCGCTTTTCGCATCACCTCATCCCGAATATGGAACCAATCCTTCCGCCGATGTGCCTCTAACTGTTGCGCTCTCTCAAAAGCTTCACTTGGGTAAGCCACTTCCCGAATCTCGTCAAAATAGGGAGTACCCACAAATTTTTGGGCCTGATAATAGTGTTCGCTGGTCTTCCAATGGTAGCCATCCAACTCAAAGCCGTAGTGGGCAAAGTTGGTGAGGCTGTAGTAAGGCTTGTCCTTGCTGTAAAAATAAATTGGCTGCTCTGTATCGCTTTCTGTATTTTCACCAGTGTAGTTGGAGACTTCTTCTATTACCCACTCCATTATCTCAAAAAATCTGGTCAGCTTGGCTTCATCCTTAAATATGGCAAGGGGAAGCGACATTCTCTTTTTAGTCTCGTCCTCTGATAGCTTCTTATCAAGAAGGCTATTGAGGCGACCTACTAGTTCCAACCATTTTGGTACTATGTTGAAAGGAGGCATGTCATCATAGTAGCAACCATCACTGAAGAGAAAGAGGATTCTGCCTTTTTTCTCGGTGCTAAGCGTGAAAATCTGTCTGTCTTTTCCTTGGCTCTTGATTTTAGGCATAAAAGCGGGATTAGTCGAGCTAGTACTCCAGCTAATTTTAGCCTTTTTTCTTGACCACTCCAGAATTTTTGAAGCACTCTCAGTTTCCTTACTACCTGCTGTTCTCTTTAACTGCTTAAAGAAGTCATTCTCATATTTGCTAGGTGGTTCTACAGGGGGTTCTGATTGACCAATAACGCGAGAAACTATCGTTCTGCTACCATTGTCCTTGTGGTCAAACCGGGAAATTTCAACCCCATAAACTTTAGCCTCACGCATTTGTCGGTTCAGAAAAATTATTACCCTTTTTAGCTCATCGGGAAACTTGTCGGACACGAAAATTAACCGAATCTTACCAGCATGTAAGTTACTTTTCACTTGCTTCCAAAATTTGTCTGGATCTGATTTTTCTGGTAGAAATTTTGCTATCGGATCTTTTTCTCCCTTCTTCTCCCAAGTCTTTTTCAAGTAGTTTTTAAGGGTTTCTAGCTTCCAATTGTCTACAGCATGTGCTGCATACTCTAGCAATTGACCTGTGACTTTGCGCTTGATCTCATTATTGTTACTATGTTTGACTTCTATCAGAGTCAATATGCCATCCTGATCTAGCAGCACAACGTCAACGGACAAAGTACTTTCTTGGGTAGCAATACCTACTTCTCGACCCAGTAGAAGCCAACGACGCGGATTAGCACTATTGATTTGATCTCCTATCAGCAAATCAGGGTGTTCTGCTATTAGGTGTTGCATTTCGTCTTCATCGAGGTAAGGTTTAAATTCTATTTTTTTAAGGGAAAAGTTTTCCCCTTCTCTTGGAATAACAAAAATAGAATCGCTCATCAATATATCTCCTATAACTAGTAGATGTTGTTACTTCAGTGTTATCAGCTATCTCGATAGGTAGTAGTTTATCACCTAAACCCGCAGTTAGAGTTTGACCTTGTTAATTTTACAATACGAATTGGAAGCTGTCAATAGTTTAAATCTTCTAAATAAGGCTGTTGCAAAGTCGTGATTTGACAAGACCGGAGGTATGTCAAGATCAACTGGCGGAACCCAGGTTACGCAGCATCCTACAGTTTTGTATCATCTCAGTAAGTAGGGGTTTATTGAATAAACCCGCCGTAGACTGGTCTCAGATTGGGCGTATGCAATACGCCCCTACCGCGAAATATTGAGATGAGAATGGAGAAAAAAAAGGCTAGTTTTTTATCAACCGCCTTCTTTTTTTATTTTTGAATTTGATCGCTATGTTCTAAGTTTGGTTGGGGCGCGTGGGCGTAGGGCGAAGGCAAAGGCGATTAGGGTAATTACTAGCACCGCTAGTATTACTTCTACCACTCTTGCTGCCTCAAAATTTATTACCGCTGCGCTTGAAGTTGCTACAGAGGTTGCTACAGTAGGATCAGGTGTTATAAGCTGACCACCCATACCACCTTGAGCGCAAGCTAACCCTGTGGGAGGACAGGTAGTAGGGACACGGGTTCCTACGAGGGGTATTCCGGTGGTAGGGTCTACTCCACTACCCACGATGGTATTACCCGCTAGGTTGAACGCCCCGGAAAGATCCATAGCACAGGTGATAAAAAGGAAGATGGCCGCGATAGCGGCGGCAAACTGGGCCGCCCGATATAGAGGACGTGGGCGTAAAGCCTGAGCTTGGGCAGGGCTAATGGTAAAGGAGCGCGGTGTTTTTACTTCCGGTAGCCCTTTAAGTAGACCGATAGTGCGGCGTAAGGCCGCTAACTCTAGGCGACATTCACGGCACTCTGCCACGTGGCGGGCCACATGGTTACGGGTTGGTTCCTCTAGTCGGTGGTCTATATATGAGGAAAGCAAAGGTCGCCACTCATTGAGGTGGTCAATTCTTCGGTTTCCGGTTATCTCTCTTATTTTATTCACGATAACAAACTCATGCTACTCAGGATAATAAATAAAGACTCAATCGCTTAAAACTACGCTTTGCTTTCTATAATTACTTTCTACAATTATTAGACGCATATCAATGGCTAAAAGTTCCAGAATTTTTCTGCAAAAGTTCACGCATTTTCACCCTCCCTCGGTTGAGACGTGATTTGACCGTACCAAGCGAAACATTTGTCACTTCTACAATTTCTTCATAGCTCAAACCCTGTACATCCGAAAGAATTACGACTAGCCGTTGTTCATAGGAGAGTGTCTGTAGAGCGCGGCTTACCTCGCGCAATAACTCGTGGCGCAACGCTTGGTCTTGTGGGTCGGCACTATTGTCTTCCATCCAAGCTAGGGCTGCTCCGCCGGTCTCTTCAGCCTCGTCCAACATTGCTTCCAACGAAGAACTGGGTCGTCGGGCTTTACTTCGCAACTGGTCATAACAGAGGTTACTGGCAATTCGCAATAACCAGCTTTTGAACGAGCCACCTCGATACTGGTGTAGGCAACGATAAGCTTGCAAAAAGGCATCTTGGGTGGCATCTGCTGCCGCCTCTCTATCAGCTAATAAGCGATAGGAGAGGTTGTACACACGCTGTTCGTAGTATTTTACCAACTCGTTAAAAGCGTCTAAATCTCCCTGTTGGGCCGCAATAATCACTTTTTCGTGTTTGGCGATTTCGGTCACATCTTCTAACCGAGGTTTAGTCGTTTCTGGCTCAGGAGCAGAGTCAGCCGAAAACTCTAGCTCTGGAGTAGCTTGGTCGGTTAGATCGGTGGCATTATTTTTCTTTGGCTTAAACAGCTTTGTTACTTGCAAGGGTGTCCTTTTATCAGCTAAAGCTTCCGGGCGACAGTCATCACCGACAAGCCGAGGGGAAGGTTCCAGTTGGTATGCCGCAACACTTCGGCTTCTACCGACATAGTTTTTGCCAGTAGATGATTAATTGTATCGGAAGGCAGTGTCAGATCAGAATGTACTTCTTGATGGGTTTGCCCTCGATTCAAGAAGCGTACCAGTGCTGCCGGAGGAAATAGTACCGTATTCAAATAAGTGGAGCGTTCCACTTTCATGCCTGCTTCGGCGAGGCGAGCCGCTACTTGTTTACGATTGTAGCGCCGTTTTCCACCAATTGCCTGATCGTGCTTGCCATAGAGGAATTGGTAAGCCGGTAGATTCAGGATAAAGAGACCCTCATGCCGCAAAACCCTAGCTATCTCCCGGAAGCCCCTTCGGTCGTCTGGTAGATTATTGAGTACATCGAAAGAGACCGCAATATCAAAAGAATTGCTGGCGTAGGGGATTTCGGTAATCGAGCCTTGAACCACCCGATTTTCCAGCCCCCGTTTTTGCGAAAAGTGCAGAGCCTCGGCGGAAACGTCAAAGCCCCAAGCGTTGCCAGTGTTAAGCCTTCCTCCAAAACAACCTACCAGTTGTTGAAGGTTGGCCCCTGTTCCACAGCCTGCATCTAGGATGCGTGGTTCCGATTGTACGGACCAATCCCAATATTTTTGTAAGAGCGCAAAGAGATTGTGTCGCATCCCAATATACCACCAGAACTCATCTTCCACCTCATACATTACCCGATATTCATCGGGTAACATTTCAGTGCCATAGAACTTTTTGGTAGTGGTCTCTGGTTGCTCCGTCCTAAGCGGCAAGGTCATCTCCTCAACAAGTCTTCTTAGGCAAGGTTCAAAATCGGGAACCTTCGCTTTACCATTCGGGTAGTCCAA
>JACAUC010000356.1 GCA_013390945.1 Candidatus Chloroheliaceae bacterium | reverse complement strand
TCAACTGACGGAGCGGCATCCTACAAGATCAACTGACGGAGCGGCATCCTACAGGTGGAGATAAATTAAATATAAAATTCTCTGTGTTATGGCATACTAGAACTTGATTTCTTTTCCTTGACAAATTGAAATTTAGAATTATGATAAGGTTATAAATTTCAATAAATATTGTGAAACTAAGCATTATTTTGAATTATCAAATGTTCATTATATCTGTGAAGGAGTAGAAAAATGGATGAAGCCGTAGAAAAGATTGCAGCTTTAGGTGTTCCGGGCCTAGTATTGATTGGTGTAATGTCTTCAACTGGTTTAGCTGGAGCAGCAGCCTTTACGAGTGCTTTAGCTATATTAGGGGGGCCATTTGGCATGTTTGCTGGAGTTGCTACAATGGGAGTACTTATTTTAATCTCCCAGACTATCGCCAAATTTGGAGCCGAGAAGGTAGGCGAAGCAGTGGTGAACGAACTAAAAGCAAAAGGCAAGACTAACGCAGAAATACTATACGAGATAAACAAATTTCCCATTTCAAAGGATCTCAAACTAAAATTGAGATATTTAGTACTTTCTCAATAAATGGGGGCAAATCGCTAATCACCGCCAAGATTTAGCCTCAAGAGTGGGGGTTAGCAGACCTGTTGCCCCGAAATATCGAGAAATTATTGTGTTCATCTCTAATGTCGGTTTCAGAAGTGGAAGGGGTCTTGAGAAATGGTTATTAGCCAAGGTAAAGCGCAGGAGGTTTTCGTCTCGAATCACCCGTTAATTCAGCATAAGCTGAGCCTCTTGCGAGACATTAATACCGAGCCAAAACGCTTCCGCGAAGTGGTACACGAAATAACTATCTTGCTGGCCTATGAAGCGACCGCCGATTTGACCACCCGCGAGATTACCGTCCAGACTCCCCTAACCCAAACCACCAGTCGGGAGTTGGAACAACAGATTGGACTAGTGCCAATTTTGCGGAGTGGCTTGGGCATGGTTGGAGCAATGTTGACCGTCCTGCCGACGGCCCAAGTTTGGCATCTCGGCCTCTACCGCGACCATAAGACGCTCCAACCGATTACCTATTATAATAAGTTGCCGGGCCACACCGCGCCTGATCTTTGTCTGGTGCTTGACCCTATGTTGGCAACGGGCGGCTCGGCGGTAGCGGCGATCAATATTCTCAAGGAATGGGGTACAAAGCGGATTAAATTTATGGGTTTAATTGGCGCACCCGAAGGAGTGGCTCTCTTGCGCCAACATCACCCGGATGTACCAATTTATATCGCGGCCCTCGATGACCATCTCAACGACATTGGCTATATTGTGCCGGGTTTAGGTGATGCGGGTGACAGGCAATTCGGTACAGGGCAATTTTGAACGAGTTTAAATTTCTTTTTATTCTGATACCGACCGCTCTGCTTTCTTTCGGTTTGTCCTTCTTCCTAACACCCAAGTTAATCACACTGGCAATACGGAAAAAATGGTATGACCTGCCCTCACCGCGCCGGGTTCACAAATCGCCCCTACCTCGTATTGGTGGACTGGCGATGTTTGCCGGATTTACGGTGGCGGTAGGTGCTTCCCTACTGATTAACTTCATTGATCCGCACTTCTGGCAACTGGACGATATGTGGCGCATCCTTTTAACCTTGCTAGGGGCAACCCTTGTCACCGGGGTAATGTTCTATGATGATCTCTACTACCTCCGACCTTTGCCCAAATTGGTTACTCAAATTGTAGCGGCACTACTGGTTATTTTGCCCCATTTTCTAAACTCGTCGCCTGCTACTACCCTCATCAGCGAAATAAAAAACCCCTTCAGTGGCGACAAAATTCTCTTTGACCCGCTCTTTGCCGTCTTCTTCACCGTCTTTTGGATTGTAGGCATGATGAACACGGTCAATGTCACGGACGGTCTGGACGGTTTGGCGGGTGGAGTAGTTTGTATCAGTGCTTTGGTCTTGTTTGTGGAAAACGTCTATAGCCAGCGTAACAATCCTTTTCAGTTCACCAGCAGTTTGTTAGCCCTTACCTTAGCGGCGGCTATCTTGGGCTTTCTGCCCTTCAACTGGCATCCCTCCAAAATTATTATGGGTGATTGCGGGGCTATGTTCTTGGGCTATATCCTAGCGATTATTTCAATTATTGACGGGGCAAAATTGGCCGCAATGTTACTATTGATCGGCTTCCCGGTATTGGACTACGCTTGGGTTATCTTCCTGCGGCTCTACCGCAAGCGTAAACCAACCAATGCCGACCGCACCCACCTGCATCACCGCCTGCTGGATATGGGCTACAGCCAACGGCAAATTGTTCTTTTTTTCTATCTTATCACCCTGATTTTCGGAGTGGTAGGTATCCTCATCCCCCAACAACCGGGCGCAAAACTTATTGCATTAGTAGCGTTGGGCTTGCTGCTACTCCCGGTACTCTTCTATAGTATGCGTCGGGCCGGACGGAAAAGTTTTGATCTCCCACCCTCAAATGAAGAACGCGAAAAACTGGAAACCAAAAATTGACCAACTAGCCCTACTATGTTAAGATGTAATCAGTTGGCAATCTGCTGTTAAAAATCTAATAAAATAAGTTAAGATGTACTCTCTAGTAAGGTGTTATGATGCCAATACTTGAGAGTGTGCAGGGAAAGTCCGGTGTAAGTCCGGCGCAGTCCCGCTGCTGTAGTCGGTAAAAATTGCCGAGAGCCAGAATGCCTGCCTTCATCTACTCTAGCGTTGGCCTTCGCGAGAAAGGAGACGCGCGTTTTGATCTTTCGACTGACGCAAGTTTTGTTTTCGTATGTCAAGATCTATACCGCTATCTCAACTCCTTGGCCCACCAGAGATTACTGGTCGGGTTTTTTTATATGCAAAAACGCCCTAACCCGACAATTTACAATATTTTTCCGTATTATGGGAGGAAATGTGTTTAGCTTCCTCGTAGCATTACAATTTCTAACAACTCTACCCGTCCCAGTATGGCGACAAGCGAATGATTTAGAGATAGCGCGGTCTTTGCGCTACTTTCCAGTAACCGGAGTGGTGATTGGTGGGATCTTGGCCTTACTCTATTACCTGCTCTCGCTCTGGTTCCCGCATCAGTTGGTAACTTTGGTAATGGTGATCGCCTTAATCGCCCTAACGGGCGCACTACATATTGATGGCTTCTTGGATAGTTGCGATGGCTTGATGGGCTCTCACACGGTCGAGCGCCGACTGGAAATAATGCGTGACAGCCGGGTAGGTAGTTTTGCCGTAGCCGGGGGCTGGTCATTGCTCAGCTTAAAGTATTTGGCCCTCTTTTTAGTACCGCCCCAACTGATGCTCCACGCCTTGCTGTTGGCTCCTATGTTGGGTCGCTGGGCGATGGTCAATGCGGTGGTTCTCTTTCCTTATGGGCGAGATAAAGGCTTTGGCTCACCCTACCGAATGGCCGATAGTCGGCAAGAGTGGCTCTTGGCTACTGCCGCAGTGATGCTATTAGGCGGGCTAGTGCTACAATGGGTTGGGCTAGTAATACCACTTTTTATTATTATCCTGACCTTTTTGATTGGGCGTTGGGTAATGACCCGCTTACCTGCCGGGTTAACGGGCGATAATTATGGGGCCATTGCTGAGATAACCGAGGTGGCTACTTGGCTGATTATTCAGGCTAGTGCCGGACTGATAATGGCTTAGCTCTAAGCATTTGGAGGAATCAATGAAGGATAAACTGGTTAATTTTTATTGGCAGACCCGTGAGAAAATCGGGGTGTATTGGCATCGGAGTGTGGGACGGGTAGTAGATTGGCCGCCTTCGCCGGGTCGCTATGTGGTAGGCAATCCTGAAAGCCCGGTCGCCGTCTGTGCCTTGAGCAGTACTGCCCTGATAGATCAGCTTAACCACCGCCAAGCCGCCATTATCGGACGAGTCTATACTCCCAACTTGGGCATAGAAAATATGATAAAGAACGTGGTCTCCAATCCCCGCTTGCGCTATCTGGTGCTATGCGGCAAAGAGTCGCCTGTCTTTAAAGTGGGCGATGCGGTCTTAAAGTTGTGTACCAATGGCCTAGATGAAAACGGAAAGATTATCGGGGCCGAAGGAGCAATGGCAGAACTCACCAATTTGCCCCTCGAAGCTATAGAACGTTTCCGCCAACAATTTGAGGTCATTGATCTAATTGGCGAGATGAACCCCAAAACCATTGACCGGGTAATCGCCGATTATAGGCAGCGTACTCCTAGCCCCTTCATCGGTGAGGCCATCTTTGTCCAGAAAGATCGTGCAGGTGAAAAGCCGATTGAGATGGAGGCTCATCGCCGTCAGTGGCTTACCTTTGACCCGCTAGGCTATTTTTTCGTTCACCTAGACCACAAGCACCGTGAAATAGTGGTAGAACGCTTCACCACCGATAAACGCTTGACTCATGTTATTCGAGGTAGAGCCGCCGATTTAGTTTACCATACCCTAGTAGCCGAAAAACTGATTTCACAATTTGAACACGCTGCCTACATCGGTGCGGAACTGGCAAAAGCCGAAACCGCCCTTTACAATGGCCTAAATTATGAGCAGGACAAAAAGCTCCAAATCAGTGAACCTAACAAGGTAGAGGCTCTTTAAGATCGGGGGAAATCAACCGACGGAGCGGCATCCCACAGTAGGTGAAATCAACTGACGGAGCGGCATCCCACAG
>JACAUC010000355.1 GCA_013390945.1 Candidatus Chloroheliaceae bacterium | reverse complement strand
AATCCCGATGGCCTTTGCCATTGTAGGAGGGATTTCTAATCCCGATGGCCTTTGCTAATCTACGCCAATCTGCCAACTTTGTTCTAGGTCGGCTCGGCTATACACTTTAAAAGCCAGCATTGTTTCGGTTTTAAGAATAGTTTCGACTTTGGCAATTTTTTCCGTTACCACTAACGCCAAGTCCTCATACTCTTTCAGGCGAATCATCGCCACCAGATCATATTCGCCCGTTACCGAAAAAACCTCGGTAATCCCTTTAATCTCCAGCAATTGCTCCGCCGTATGGGGAATACTAGAGCGTTCTACTTTGATAAGTACTAAAGCCTGTATCACTTCGTTTTCTCCTTATTCAAAAAGCCAACTAACCTTAAACTTAAAACCCGACACCACTTCAAAGCCGTCAAGCTCAGCCTCCAAACCCAACGTTATAGGCTCAGATTCTCCCCAGCGATAGACCTGCACGGTTTGCTTGCGGGGGTCTATTACCCAACACAGCCGAACCCCAGCTTTTAGATATTTTGCAATCTTCTTATTTACCTCCGGGCGACTATCACCGGGGGAAACTACTTCCAGCACCAGATCAGGGGCCAGCGGAATAACCGCCATTCCCCGCTCAGTTAAGCGTCCCGCAGCGACAAAAGCCATATCGGGCGAAAGGCTATCATCCCCTATTTTGAAGTTGGCATCTGCTCCATAAGTCTCGCCCAACTTATGTTGGTAGACGTAGTAAGTTAGGTAGCCGTTGAGTTTATTGCCAATTCTACAATGGTCTTCACCTGCGGGGGGCATTTCACAAAGTCTCCCATCCTTTAGCTCGTAGCGTTTGCCGTCATCCGGCAAAGTTGCAAACTCCTTTAGCGTATAAATTTTTTCAAGATTTATTGCTTCCGTAGTCATAACCCAATTTCCTACCTGTTTAATCTGGCTTGGGTTTCTGGTATAAACCCCTACCCCTTGAAAGTATATTAATTTGGCGGTAGATCAGGAATCACTGGAACCTGTTCGTGAGCATGGTAGCTACTACGTACCAAGGGGCCACTTTCGACATATTTGAACCCAAGACCTAAAGCTATTTCTTTTAGCTCGGCAAACTCAATTGGAGTATAGTAGCGTTCCACCGCTAAATGCTTGACCGAAGGACGCATATATTGGCCCAAGGTCAGCACATCACAATCTACCCCTCGCAGGTCTTTCATTACCTCCACCAATTCTTCGGTGGTCTCGCCCAAACCAACCATCACCCCCGTTTTGGTAACGACTTGATAATGGTGGCCCATCTCTTTAGCCTGCCGCAAAAGTTCTAGGCTACGCTCGTAACGAGCTTTAGGGCGTACCCTGCGATAGAGGCGCGGTACAGTCTCAATATTGTGGTTCAAAACTTCGGGCTGGCTCTCCATTACCACTTGCAAATATTCCCAACGACCTACAAAATCGGGAATAAGTAACTCGATACGACAATCCGGCACTTCCTGATGAATCCTCCGAACCGTCTCAGCAAAAATGTGGGAGCCACCATCCTCAAGATCATCCCGATTTACCGATGTGATTACAACGTGTCGTAAGCCCATTGAGCGGGTGGCCTCAGTTACTTGGCGCGGTTCGTCTAGGTCAAGGGCTTCAGGCTTACCACTGGTCACATCGCAATAACCGCAGGCGCGTGTACAGATTTTGCCCAAGATTAGGAACGTAGCGGTGCGATGGCTCCAACATTCGGTAATATTGGGACAATTAGCCTCCTCACAAACAGTATGTAGCCCCCGGTCGCGCATAAGTTTTTTTAATTCAAAATAGTTTGGGTCATTGGGTAGGCGCGTCCTCAACCACTCCGGGCGACGTTCGTAGGAGTGCGTAACTTTATGCTGCCCAACTAAATCTAACGTTCTCTTTTCCATTTCGTAATATTTACGCTTTCTATTCTACCTACGCTAATCTAGCTTTTAAGCCATTATATTACAAGATGGGGAGACCGCAAAATCGCCAGACGGAGCCACCAATAGTGGGGTTTAGCTAAAAAGACCAGTGGCTACATAGCCACTGGTCTTTTTAGAATAATTTTAGGTTCTCTTATCTTCCTCAGTTTTGGGATGATCCTTATGGGTCAAATCCTCAACCTTGTCCTTTACCGCATCAACGGCGTCCTCGACTTTGTTCTTTACTCGACCAGCAAAACGCTGCGCTTTACCCTCAACTTCTTTGCGCCTGCCTTTAGCCTTCAGAGTGGAATTGTCGGTTAGGTCACCAACCGCCTGTTGCACCTTACCTTCAACCTCTTTAGCCTGTCCAGCTACTTCATCGTTGTCTCCAGCGTTAGACATTTTCTATTCTCCTTCTATTCTCTACTTGTGTAGCTTTCAAATTAAGCCATCTTTCGAGTTTGCCTGTACCACTAACTTACCCAAGTTACCTACTCTGTAGAAATCGCTACAAGAGGGCTTGGATCGTCACCCTGGTACACTATATTAATTTAAAGCATAAGTTGTGCCAATAGTTTGTACCAAGTGAAAAATCCATTAATTCTCAACTTATTTTCAAGTCTTGCTAATGGATGGAATTAGTTGCGGCGGGCTTCATTCCGATTCTCTAATCGGGAGAATAGGTATTTTGAAGTTTTCTTCACATAAGCTATTTCCCAAGTCGATCTCTCTGGAATAATGGAGTGGAGTTTAGAGTTCTTGCCGCCGGAAGAAGAACCAAGCCAAGAACATCGCCAGAGCAACTAGGGCCAAGTTCGATAGGAGCGGCACCATTAGCTCCGTGGGCTGCTGACCCAACGCCAGCGATTGGGCGGCTTCGTAGAGGCTTCCCGGCATAAAACGGCTGAGACCGGGAATGGCCCCGATTAGACTTACCGCCATCAGGCCCGCCAATCCAAGACCCGCCGCCGGTAGCGAAGAACTCACCAAGGTGCTACCCAACAGCGTCAGAACGGCGTAGACCAAGACTGCTAACAAGAGCAACAGACAAGAGGCAATAAAACCTCCTACTGGTAAAACCTCAAAGAGCAGGGCCGTATAAATGTAGCAAGCTATTCCGGCTAAGACCACCCCGCTGCCAAGCGTTGCTAAGAGTGCAACTAGTTTGGCGGCAAGGAAAGCCTGCCGGGTAACAGGTTTGGTCAGCACTACTACCGCCGTCCGCCGTTCCTTCTCACCAGCCACCATACCCATCGCCAGTAAAATTCCAGTGAGCGGCCCAAATTGTCCCAAGTTTTTGAGAAGTTGTGCAATGGCATCTTTAGTGGTGGGTTTGGGTATCACCATTTGAATTTCCCCGGCGAAACTTTTAATCAGATCAGGCATATATTTAGCCAACAAAGGCGACATTAGCCCAAAAATCAAAAAGATTATGGCTACGACTGGAAGCCGAGCAGTACGCCACTGTTCCCGCAACTCCTTGCGTACCATTACCGTAAAACCTCTCATCTTACCACCTCTTTCTCCTCCACTTTGGAGCTTTCCACCAATTGTAGGAAAATCTCTTCTAAGCTAGGTCGTCCGCGTTCAAACCGGACGAGGGTTAGTTGGTGCTGCACTACTAGAGGTAACAGCGCGTGGCTGGCGGTTACTGGATCACGAGCTACTAGATGCAATTCGCCCTGTTCCAACGTAACCGCCGCTACCCAAGTTTGGGTGCGAAGTACCTGCGCTAAGGCGTTCAGTGCGGCACTTTGTCCCGGTTCTGGCTCCAAAATGAAGATTGGCTGGGCGTAACGAGCTTGAAGCTCATCCACTGAAGCTTCTACGATTAACCGGCCCCGATTGATAATTGCCACTTTATCACATACCCGTTCCACATCGGCTAGAATGTGGGTGGACATAAAGACTGTGGAACGTCCTCGTAACCCGGCGATAATCTCCAAAATATCCCGTCGTCCAGCGGGATCAAGAGCGCTGGCAGGCTCATCCAAAAAGAGTACTTCAGGACGATTAATCAAAGCTTGCGCTAAACCTAGCCGTTGCTTCATACCACCAGAATAGCCACTAATCCGCCGCTTGGACGCTTCGGTCAGTCCGGTCTGTTCCAACACTTCCTCTACCCGTGCCTTTAGGGTAGCACCACGTAACCCAAAGAGTTCCCCGACAAACTCTAAAAACTCACGGCCCCGCATCCAGCCATAAAACTGAGGTTGCTGGTCAAGGTAGCCGATCCGTTCGCGCAAGGGGAGACTATCTTGCCCTACCGCCAAACCTGACACCACTGCCCGACCAGCAGTAGGCTGAGCCAAGCCAGTTAAGAGGCGAACAGTGGTGGTCTTCCCGGCTCCATTGGGGCCGAGAAAGCCAAAGATGGAACCCGCTGGCACGTCCAAGTCAAGGCCATCGAGGGCGGCAAAGTCTCGATAGCGTTTAACCAAACCTTCACAATGAATCGCGGTTTCCATCTCTTAAACCTCCTCGCGACCTGCGATCAGATAGACCAACGGGCCAATAGTACTGACAAAAAGGATGACGAGCGCCCATATGAGCTTGTTACCTCCCTTAACGCGCCGCTCAGCTTTAAAGAGATCCACCAGAGCAAAGATTACTAGGCCCAATTCGATTAGAATCAAGGGGACTAAAAAAGGCAATATTTCCAAAGGCATCTTATTATCCTTTCGAGACGTTACCTGGAACGTCTCCAAGTTCAGCAAAATTAGATTTTCAGTAAAGGAGGCAAAACTTAGCACTCACCTACACTTACTGTAGGATGCTGCTCCGCCAGTTGATCTTCCCCTACCCGGCTTCTGTAGGATGC
>JACAUC010000354.1 GCA_013390945.1 Candidatus Chloroheliaceae bacterium | reverse complement strand
GACTATCGGTGGGGATGCTGGTGGTTATACTACCTATAGTGTACAGTTCTGTCCTCCTGCGGGACAAAGTTTATATAATCCAATAGTGACCGACACACTACCGACAGGTGCGACTTTCATTTCAGGTACAAATAGCCCGGTCTACAATGCTGGCCCACCTAGTAAGGTGGTGTGGTCTTATCCTGCCGTAACGTTAGTTGCACCGGCCTGCCGAAATGAGACTATTACGGTACAATATCCTACCTCCAACTTTGCGGTGGGTCAGATAGTGACCAATACGATAGATGTGACGCATCAGCCCACTGGTCAGCCCAACCCTATCCCGGTAGGTACCAAGAATAGCCCGATTACCCTGATTAATAACACTGGCACGGTGACCAAAACCTTAAAATCGGGTGGTGTTATCGGTGGTAATACAATCTATACTGTAACGCTCCAATCGGGAAGTGGTCAGGTCTTGGTCAACCCGATAATGACCGATACGCTACCGATAGGTGCGACCTTTGTGACGGCTTCAGGAACCTATACTCATACAGGTGGTTCACCGGATACGGTCATCTGGTCTTACGCTGGAGTAATCAGTGCCACTAAGAGCGAAACTATTACGGTACAATATGCCACTCCTCCATTCACCTCAGGTGAGGTGGTCACTAATACCGTAGACCTAGCACATCAACCGCCCGGTGAACCTCCGACTCCGTTAGGCACGGCTATTCGTCCGGTTACCCTCACTGGCACTAATGCGGTTGTCACCAAAACCAAGACTATCGGTGGGGATGCTGGTGGTTATACTACCTATAGTGTACAGTTCTGTCCTTCTACCGGACAAAGTTTATATAACCCGGTAGTGACCGACACGTTGCCTACAGGTGCGACATTTATTTCAGGTACAAATAGCCCGGTCTACAATGCTGGCCCACCTAGCACGGTGGTGTGGTCTTATGCGGCGGTAACGCTAGTTGCACCGGCCTGCCGGAATGAGACTATTGTGGTGCAATACCCGGTCTCAAATTTTGCGGTGGGTCAAGTAGTGACCAATACGATAGATGTGACGCATCAGCCCACTGGTCAGCCCAATCCTATCCCGGTAGGTTCAACGAACCGCCCAATTACCCTCACCAATACCAGTTGGACGATCACTAAAACCAACACGGGCGGCGGCACGGTCAATGCAAATACCAGTTATACGGTAACGCTATGTCCTCCGAGTAGCCCGGTGCTAGGCTTAATCAACCCTATCATCACCGATACGCTACCGACAGGTGCTACTTTCATTTCAGGTACAAACAGCCCGGTCTACAATGCTGGACCCCCGGCGACGGCAACTTGGTCTTACCCTGGGACGATCAACACCTGCCAAAATGAGACGATTACCCTTCTCTATCTCTCCTCCACCTTTACGGGAGGTCAGGTAGTGACCAATACGGTAGATGTCACTGGTCAACCTGTTGGTCAATCTAATCCAATAACCATAGGTAATGCGATTAAACCCATTACCCTTCTTGGGGCGAACTCTACTTCAACGAATAGCAAGGGCGTGAGTGCCAGTCCTATCCTAGTTGGAGCAACTGGTTACTATACGCTTACTGCCCGAAATACGGGCAATACTCCGCTGGACAATTTTACCATTGTGGATAACTCCATACCCACCAGTGTAACTATAACCAGCTTTACCACTGGCAATAATAGTGCCGGAAAATCCGTTAATATTAGTTATACTACTAATACCAGTGGGGGTTATATCAATACAAATCTGACTGCTGCCCAAGCCAATAATATAACTATTACTATCGCTAGCCTTGGTTTAGCACCGGGTGTATATATCACTGGTCTGCGCTGGAACTATGGGACAGTACCTGTCGGTTTTAATCTCACCACTGCTGCCCGAATTAATTTCAGTCTGTTAAACCCTGATCCAACTGGAGCGATAGTTAATAGTGCTACTATTACCAACTGCGAGACCCTCAGTTGGAGTGCTGGCGGAGTAGCTAATAACGAGGCTGCTACTCAGAACTGTAGACCACTTAATATTACTGGTCTTGTATCTCATCCCAGCCCACTCAAATCCTTGGCCCCGAACTCGTCTGGCAATGTCTTTTTACCCGGTAATACCTTTACCTATACCTTACAAGTTCAAAACAACACTGGTGGTGCTACACCAGGGCCGATGATTAATCCAATTTTGGTGGATTTATTACCGCCTTCGTTAAGTTTTGTAACCTATACCCTCTCCACCGGGGGGATGCCTGTTACAACCACTGCCGCTACCGTCTTTGAAAATCTGCCTAACTACACTAACGGTCAAACTTTGCTGCGTTGGCAATGGCCCGGTATTTCCATACCAACTAACGTCAGCATGACCGTTAATTTGGTAGTACAGCTTAGTCCCACTATGGCTGGAACAATCTCTAATACTATGTATTTGGCTTCGCCCGGTACTACCAGTTGTACCACGCCCGATACTAATAACCTGACCGGATATGGGGTAGGTGTGCTACCGCTATGTGGTAGTACCAATAGTTCAGCCGCCGTCTCAAGTATAGCCAGCCTCAATGCCAAAAAGCTGGTTAAAGGACAATTGGATAGCAGCTATGGGCCACATGGCTTATCTATTCCGGGTGGTACGGGAAGTTATCGGCTGGTCATCACCAATACTGGCTCCGTTTCGGTTACTAATATTCAAATAATTGATATTATGCCTTATGTGGGGGATACGGGTGTAAAGGATACGGTGGGTCTACGTGGAACCCAATGGCGACCATTTTTGTTGAATCAAGTGACCGCCTCGCCGGGTATTACGGTTTATTACAGTATCGAAAGTAACCCTTGTCGCCCGGAGATAAGCCCCACTAATGGGGCACCGGGATGTTTGCCAGCTAACTGGTCAACGACTCCACCTGCCGACATTACTACTGTTCAATCACTTAAATTCGATTATGGTTCGTTTATCTTGAACCCAGGTGAAAATCTGACATTAGGCTGGCCTTTCGGCATTCCAACCACTGCCATACCTACCCAACTGGCTTGGAACTCCTTTGCTTACGTCGGAACACCCTTCGGTAGTACTTTACTACCTTCGGAACCACCTAAAGTAGATATTCAGGTTCAGACTCCGGTTGGGTCGTCGCTCGGTGATTATGTCTGGCATGATCTAAACAATGATGGGATTCAGGATACTGGTGAACTAGGGGTGCCAGGCATTACTGTAACGCTCTATAGTAGTGCTGGTTTGCCTATCTCAACTACCCTCACTGATCTGACTGGTTATTACAACTTCCCCGGCTTGTCCGCCGGAACTTATTCAGTTGGTTTCGAGTTACCACCGGGCTATAACTTCAGTCCGGCTTTACAAGGTGGTAATACTGCCAGAGACAGTAACCCCAACGTTTTCACCGGGCACACCGCACCGATTGTTTTGGGAACGAATGAGAACAATCCCACCATTGACGCGGGTATTTTTATACCAGCCTCCAATGGTTTGGCCTCTTTGGGTGATTTTGTCTGGTATGATACTAACCAAAACGGTATTCAAGACGCGGGTGAAACGGGTGTACCCGGCGCAACGGTTACGCTCTATGATATAACCAATAGCCCGATTGCTACTACTACTACCGATGCTACTGGACACTATCTCTTTACCAACCTAACGCCCGGCACTTATTCGGTAGGTTTCACTCCGCCTGCTGGCTACATCTTAACTACTCCTCTTCAGGGAGCTAACACGGCCTTAGATAGTAATCCAGATGTTACGACTGGACGTAGCGCATCTGTAACCTTAGCAGCTGGACAGCACGACCCGACGATAGATGCTGGTATTTATACCTCTAATGGGTTAGCTTCGCTAGGCGATTATGTCTGGAACGATGCTAACCATGATGGTATTCAGGATGCTACCGAAACAGGCATGTCCGGCATTACCGTAACGCTCTTCAGCAGTACTGGTGTGCCGATTTCAACGACTCATACCAATGCTTCTGGCTACTACAGTTTCACCAACCTAACGCCCGGCACTTATACCGTTGGGTTTACCGCGCCTCCGGGTTACGCTTTCAGCCCGGCAGTTTCGGGTACTAATACGGCGATAGATAGTAACCCCAATGTTACGACCGGACGCACCGCCCCTGTAACATTAATTATTGGGGAAAATAATCCGACGATAGATGCTGGTCTCTATCAATCAAATGCCTTAGCCTCGTTGGGCGATTTCGTCTGGTATGATACCAACAAGAACGGTATCCAAGATGCAGGTGAAACGGGCGTGGTAAGTGTCACCGTCACGCTCTACGATGGTGCTGGTGCAGTGTTGGGAACCACTACCACCGATGGTACAGGTTTCTACCAATTTACCAACTTGACACCGGGCCAATATTCGGTAGGTTTCACCGCCCCGGCAGGTTATATATTTAGTCCGGCGAATCAAGGCGGCAACCCGGCCTTGGATAGTAATCCCGATAACACTGGACGGACGGCTAACGTTACCTTAGTAGGCGGACAGCATGACCCAACCATTGACGCTGGTATCTATCCCTCCACCGGGTTAGCCTCGTTGGGCGACTATGTGTGGAACGATGCAAATCATGACGGTATTCAGGATGCTACCGAAACAGGCATAGTAAGTGTGACGGTGACGCTCTACGATGTTACAGGTACGCCGATTTCAACGACCATTACTGATGGCACGGGACATTATCAATTCGCCAATCTAACGCCCGGAACCTATTCGGTAGGTTTTACCGCGCCTCCGGGTTACGCTTTCAGCCCTGCTCTTTCAGGAACCAACACTTCTATAGATA
>JACAUC010000353.1 GCA_013390945.1 Candidatus Chloroheliaceae bacterium | reverse complement strand
AGACTGGTCGTAGACTGGTCGTAGACTGGTCGTAGACTGGTCGTAGACTGGTCTTCGTCTGGTGGTTGGGGATAGTCAAAAATATCACTTAATTTGAGCTTAAACCCCACGATTACCTCGGTAGCATCTAATTCTTCCTCATTGAAATAGGTTTGGTTTTTCAGACCAGTCGCAAGATGGTAAAGATCTATTTTTCGACTAAAAGGGTGTACTACCCAAACCTGTTTAACTCCCACTTTCTGATATTCTTTGACTTTGGCTTCAAGCTCATAGTCTCTATCGGTGGGTGACACTACTTCTACCACTAGATCAGGAGCAATTTCCGGGTAACTTCGCATATTTTGGGGCAAGCGTTCCTGTTGGATAAAGGTCACATCGGGAAAGCGCGGTTTTTGAGTTCTTTTGGTTGTACTTTTTTCTAAGAATCTATACTCCACCGAACTATCTAAGACTCGTCCCAAGTTTTTATGGGCGATAAAGTTGCCGATTTGGAGAATAATATTGGTGCAGATAACTCCATGTTCAAAGGTGGGCATGGTCTCTTCTTCCTTTTCCAATATTTCCCATTCAGGTTGCCAGGTGTATTCCGTCATAAATTTTCCTGCTCTGTTAATCGGTAGGGACGTATGGCATACGCCCTCGCGGGTTTATGCCATACGTCCCTACCAATAAAGATCCTTGTGGCCCTATTTCTCCAGCACGTAGGTTCCGGGAGCAGGAGTAATCGGCGGATAGGTTTTGCCACCCAGAGGAGGTGGGGCTACCTTTTCGTCGGAGAAGGGTTGTAGCCAGTTGACCCAATCGCCCCACCAATGACCCGTGTGGCGGTCTGCCGTCTCAAACCATTGCGCCGCCGTCTCCACTGGCTTATCATTTGTCCAGTAGCCCCGGCCCTTGCTAGGTTGACTAATCACCCCGGCAATATGTCCGCTGCCACCCAAGATAAAGCGCACTGGCCCTTTGACTAGTTGCTTCACTCGCCAAGCCGACTTCCAAGGCACAATATGATCTTGTTCCGTTCCTACCGCATAAATTGGCTGTTGAATATCGCCCATATCTATCGGCACTCCATTCAATACCACTTTACCCGGCTTAATCAGGTTATTTTCTAGGTAGGTGTTCCGCAGGTAGAACGAGTGGGCCGCCCGGGTCATGCGAGTACCGTCGGCGTTCCAGTAGAGTAGATCAAAGGCCGGTGGCTCTTTACCCAAGAGATAGTTGTTTACCACATTGCTCCAAATCAAATCATTGGCTCGCAACATATTAAACATGGTGGACATGGTGCGGCTATCGAGATAGCCCTTCTGCATCATCTGAGTTTCCACATACTCCACCTGAGCATCATCTATGAAGACACCCGTATCTCCTACTTCGGTAAAATCCTGCAAGGAGACAAAGAGCGTCGCCGAACTGATGGTATTGTCACCTTTTTTCGCCAAATAGGACATAGTCATCGAGAGTAGTGTACCCCCAATACAATAGCCGACCGTGTTGACTGTTGGAGACTCGGTGATCTCCTTGACTACTTTTAGGGCGGTTAATGGCCCTAGTGCCATGTAATCATCGAAGGTGGTCTCTTCCATTGAAGCATCGGGATTTTTCCAGCTTATCACAAAGACGGTAAAGCCCTGATCTACCATATATTTGAGCAGGCTATTTTGGGGCTGCATATCCAAAATATAGTACTTGTTAATCCAGTTCGGGACAAAGAGCAGAGGGACCGCATGAACCTTCTCGGTGGAGGGGGTATACTGAATTAGCTCAATCAGCTTATTGCGGTAGACCACTTGACCGGGCGTGAGTGCGAGGTTGCGCCCCGGTTCAAAGGCTTCTGTATCGGTCATCTTGATTTGTCCGGCCTTAATGTCGCGCATAAGATTGGACATACCTGCTACGAGGTTTTGGCCGCCACTCTGGATAGTCTCGTGAATCACCTGTGGGTTGGTAAAGGTGCTATTGCTAGGGCTGATGGCATCGAGATATTGCCGCAGATAAAAGACTAGCTTGCGCTGCTGCTTTTCATCCAAGCCTTTCGTTTCGGAGGCCGTTTTGAGCAGGGTAGTAGCCGCCAGTAGGTAGCTCTGCTTCAAAACATCAAAGACCTTGTTCTTCTCCCAATCTTGGGTACTAAAGCGCTTATCGCCTTTTTCCGGGGCGATAACAGGCTCCAGCGGTTTTTCTGATTGTGACCAGAAATTTAGAGTGGCACTTGTTATCAATTGGGTATAGCGCTGAAAGAAATCGGTATAATTGGTCAAAGCTTGGTTAGGGTTGCTCATCGAGCCTAACCAAACTTGTTGAAAAGCGCGGGTTATCTCCGCCGGGTCAACTGGCAGTACCCTATTGTAAGGGCTAGAGGTCCAGAGTTGGTTAATCAGGGTGAGCCAAGGGTCTTTCTCTTTTCCGGTATCGCGCAAATATCCGGCGGTCATTTGCATTGCCGGATTTACCTTCATTGTATCTTCCACCAGCTTGCTCCAGATTTCGTAAGGGTTCTGTCCGCTGGGTATTGAATTTGCCATTTATTAAATAGCTCCTTTAACTTTTCTCTTCTGGCCTAATGTTTCATCGCTTTGGCTATTTTAGCATGTCTGGACTGATCGTGGATTCAATTCGTCAAGCTTTGGTAGCTAAGGCCACCCGCTCTTTTTTAGTTTGTGGCTAACTTTGCATAAATTAGGTAAGTTTAGCCCAAACCATTGTAATTTTGACTACATTTCCCCCAATTTTGTAGAGGCTCGAAATATTCAGGTAAAAGTCAGGTTTTTTGGCTGAAATTGTAATGTTAAAATTAATGAAAAACTGGTATAATAGTAAGGGATGGCAGTCGGAGCTTAATTTTACCACCACGTCTTATAAAGTTAATAAAATTTAACCGCTTGATCCTATGGGTCAAGTACCGTTCGCTAAAAAAGGCGGTTAATCGTAGTACCAAGCTCAGTCGGTTAGCGTTGTATATAAAGGTAGTAGTTAATAGTTGTGCTAGAGGTTAGAGAATCCTATGCCTACGATGGAAAAAGCACCAAATAGCAAAAATGCCGCTAATCGCAAAAGCGGCCCACCACCACTTAATGAAACGATTGTTACGCTCTTAGCACCGGGGGTGTTGGAGACCATCAAAGAGGAGACCACCCGTTTTGCGGGTGAAGAACTGGAGACTGGCGGTATTCTGGTGGGCAGGTGGCTCGATAATAATACCGTATTAATTGTAGCCGCTACCGAGGCCGGGCCAAAAGCCGACCACCAGCGTCTAACTTTTGCCATTGATGTTGACTATGCCAATGTGGAACTAGAGCGGTTGACTAGCAACTTTGTGGGAGTAGACTATATCGGAGATTGGCACAAGCATCCGCCAATTCTCGATTATCCCAGCAGTGGCGATTTGCGTACCATCCTAAATGTATTCAAAGACCCCTCTGCTCCGCCCCGTCTAATTACGCCGATTTCGGTTCATCGCAACTCTAAATCACTGGTAAACTTCTTCCATATTTCCCGCGATACCCGCCAATTCGAGCAACTCAAGCCCCGCCTTATCACTGAAGCCCAATTGCGTGACATCATTCCAGTTTCGGAAAACGCCTTAGAAAGTGTCAGCCGACGGCCCACGCGCCAAGTGACCCAACGCGATCCTTCTTGGTGGGTTTCACAATCCGGCCTCCGTCGCTTAGAGGATGAAACAGCCCGGCTGGAGCGAGTTGGGCAAATCCAGATCAACGACCCAATTGATGAGAGTACTTGGCTACTAGAAATTTTACCATCGGGTTATAATGGTAAACTTAAAATTCGCTTTGAATGTAGCGGACGCTATGACCTGAGCGACAATCCCTCCGTGACCGCCTTCTACAACGGCGAGGAGTTTCCGGTACTCTCGCCCCTCCTCGCCATTTGGGATCAAACCTCTCGCCTCGATCAAGTAGCCGAGGAGATCAAGCATCAAGTCAGCCAGCGCCAACGTCGCCCCATCATCATCGGGGCTATTTCCGTTATAGTGCTACTGGTCATTGGCTTGGTTATCATGGCCGCTATGCTAGTTAGTAGCAACGCAACCACCAATAGCAATATCACTGCTACTGCCAATGCGGTGAACCTTAATAAGAATGTCACCGCTATAGTTGTGGGGGGTAATGCTACCGCTATAGTTCTGGAATCTAATAACAAGGCTACCGCCGCCGCCTATGCTGCCGAGATAGCTAAGATAAATGCCACCAAAAGCGCGGTAGATGCTGCGAGAGCTACGGTAGATACACAACTTCAACTTACCGCTGCTGCATTGGGTACTCCTCTACCTACGTTTACACCCAAACCTACACTTGCTCCTATCCCAACCGGAGGGGTGAAGCGTCCGGTTTGGCATAATGTAACCGTTGGTCAGAACATTCAAAGATTGGCTGCTATGTATGACACCACTGTTAAGGTGATTGTGGAAGCTAATCGTAATGCTACCACTCTGGGGTATCCACCGGACAAGGTTTTGATTGATGCTCCTGACTCGGCTGATCCCATAATTCATGTCGGGGATAAATTGGCTATTCCGGTAGGTCGTCAGGAATTTAAGGGTTTCGCTATTATCTGGAGTGAACGCAATAGTAAACCTGATGAGTTGCAAAAACTTGAGAAGGATTACGGCGTTACTATTGATTATTTGTTGTCCTATAATGGTATTACTAGTATGATAGAGCTTAAAAAAAGCGATCCACTATTAATACCTTACGAAGAAAAAAAGTAGGTCAATCGGGCAACCCGTTGACTTGGAAAATCGGGATTGGAAAATCGGGATTGGAAATCCCTCCTACAGGTGGTGTG
>JACAUC010000352.1 GCA_013390945.1 Candidatus Chloroheliaceae bacterium | reverse complement strand
TACCGCAAGGGTAGTTTATTCTTTACACTTACTTAGTAGAACCCTGAACAGTTACAGTAGCAAAGCAAATTGACCTTCGGCGGAAAGTGGTATATAATACGGGAGTAGTGAGGTTCCAAAGCCTCTACTACCTAATCATAAACTGAACAGTGAATTGCGGGGTGTAGCTCAGTCCGGATAGAGTGCTTGCTTTGGGAGCAAGATGTCGCTGGTTCGAATCCAGTCACCCCGATAACTAACAACTGAATTTGTGCCTAGGTAGATTGTTAGAATTACCTAGGCTAGTTGTGAAGTTGACTGACTAATTCGAGGTAATTACTATGAGTTACGTACAATTACCCCCAACCCTACTACCCACGTCAATCTTAGAAAAGCTTGCGGCTGACCTCACACCGGAGGAGTTGAAAGCCGTGCTAAGTATGACTGATAAACCAGAAACCAAAATCGAAGAAACCCCAGCCCAAACTTACGAACGGTTAGAACAAAAATACCAGCATTTGCATGGTGTAGAGATTAGTAGTGTTCAAGTCAAGGGGTAGCACCCATAGGCGTATAGTTAAGGAAATCACAAGAGAAGGGGTTATATCTAAACGATCAAAAGTTCTTTATCATTGAAATCCCTGACCTTCAAATCCAGCGCGGCTTCCTCACCAGGACGATAGAGCAATAAAGTGGACGGTAAGCGGGTAATGAAAAAGTGATCTACGATTAAGCGTTTGAGACGGGCTAAAGTGGCATAACCCATTTAGAAGGAGAGTTTACCACTTTTTGGCTTTCACCTCTCTTTTTCTTCTTTTTACTCAGCTCCTTCATTAGAACTTATTTTCTGTACGGTAGCAAAGGTAGGCAATATAACCTAGAATCTCAAGGGGTACTTTTTGGAGTAATTCGGCTGGTAGGTTTGGTTTTTCCATAGCGGTTAGTTTAACCAATTTTAGCCCATCACGCAACTCTGTGAACAGTTACTAATAAACGCTTATCATTATATACAACTTGCCTTCATGCGTATGGGAGTGTATTCAATACCTATTAGGTTTTTGGTGACTCAATCGTTCACTTCGATAGGGTTTCTAGCAAGTCTTGGGATAGTTTTTCTAGGATTTGCGAACTTTTGGTTATTTCGGTGCTGCCATTGGCATTTTGCGAGGCCACTACCCCAATACTCTGTAAGGTCTCCAACGCCTGATTGGAAGCTTTATATTGTTGGCTGGTGGCATGATTTATTTCTCCAACTTGACCACTGACTATATCAGCCACTTGCTCAATCTGTTCTATCTCATAGTTATTTCGGTAGATGCTGACCACTAAGGCACTCATTACAATGCCACTCTCTTGGGCCGCTTCCAGTGCCTTCTTGGTCTCCTTGTGGCTGATCTCTGCCGCGCTAACGGCTTGCTCTATTCGGCTCTCTACCTGACTCAGAATTTCACTAACTTCTCGGCTCGCCAAGTTGGAGCGGTCGGCTAAAGCTTTGACCTCACTGGCTACTACCCCAAACCGCACCCCATATTCCCCGGCTCCCGCCGCCTCAATTGCGGCATTAAGGGAGAGCAGGTGGGTTTCGTCGCTGATGCTCTTTATCAGAGTGACCACCTCTTTTATCTTGTTTTGCTGCTGCTCCATTTCGGTCAGAATATTTTTCAAGTCGGTGTAATGACTACTGACCTGCTGATTGCTGTTAATAGTACGTTCTATCGTGGAGGTTCCCTTTTCTCCAGCCTCTTTTACTTCACCCGAGGTAGTTTTGACTCGCCCGGTAGAATCTTTTATTTGAACGGCCATCTGGCTTAACTGGTTAGCTTTAGAGGCGATGGCCTGAGCAGTGCTGGTCATTTCCTGAACGAAAGAGGTTACTTGGGTAAGGGCCGTTGCTTGTTGCCTGCTACCGCTAGATTGTTGGTTGGCGGTAGCGTTTAGTTCGGAGGTCAAGGAAAAGACTCGGTGGGAGACCTTTTCCCCAAGCGCTCTCTTTTGCTCAATATTCGCTAGAGCAAGGCTGAGTTGTTCGGTTTGTTGGTTGATTAGGGCGTTGGCATGGTTAAGGTTATTTGCCAGATAGGTTGCCAACCAGACTATTGCAACCATTAATAGTAACAGTAGCATAGTATCATCAAACTTATAACTAATCGAAAGCTGGGTGCGGCTATCCATCAGTACAAGGTTATTGGTAGTCCAAGCAAAAAAGGTGATGGTGCCGCCACAGGCGATAGCAGTGTAGGCCGCTTTTACCCCTAGGGTAATTAGGGCTATTATCGCCATCATCAAGTAGGTGATCGCGCTCAAGACACTATGATTACTAAACAGAAAAAGCAGGGTATTGGCTACCATAATCGTTACCAGCAGTAGCCAAGCGGCTTGGTCTACTTTACCTACTTTGGCGGTGCGCCAAACTATCCCGCAGATTGCGGCGGTTATTATTATACTTAAGCTTATGGGCAGACTAGAGATTAAATCGCCAGTTATAATTGGGAATAATGTAAAAGGAGTGCTAAATAACATTAATATTAGCATGAATAAGCTTATGTTCATTACGAAGCGGCGGCGGCGCTCCTCCGGCTTCTCGATGTTGTTGGGTTTTGAGATTAGGTTCAACCACTCGCGACTTAAACCAGCATTAATCTTTAGGTTAGGCATCGTTTACTCCTGCTATATAGTGCTTTCTCTAAATCGTCAGTTGGTAAAACCTTGCTACATTCTCCGGGTTTCTTGTTTCTTGTTTCCGAATTATGCACTGTAGGGCTTGGCGAAATAACTTAGCTTAAAACTATAATAATTATTATATACTTTGTCTTTTATTAAAGCAATATCCTTTTGAGGAAAATAGCCTCCTCTACAGAGAATCCTTTCTCAAATCACCTGACAGCAACCAGTTAACGCCGCTTCCCACAGGAGCATCCTTTCTTGACTTGCATGATCTAAATTTTCCAGTAAAATAGCAGACGTTGACGTTCGAAAGAGCCAACTCAAGAGCCCGCTCAAGGCTTGAAAATAGGTCTAATTACAGGTAAGTTTACATAATATAAGAGTATGGCGTTTTTTGGTGGAAAGAAGAAGAAAACGGAGACACCGACCCAGCAACCGAGGATGGTGCAGGAACCGGAGTTAAAGCCGACCGCTGAGCCACACTTGGAGCGCATCAATTGGTTGGGGTTAAAGGTCTTTGATGTGCTAGGGGAGTCGCTCTTTTTGGAAGAGAAACTTTACCTTAAACATCGCGACGAGGGCAATAGCTCTATTGGTCATCATGTGGTCTATGATTGCGAAACGCTGCAACTGGAGTTGGTGGAGGGTGGGCAAACTTGGGTCAGTCGCGCTAAACCACGCCAAGGTAACCCGGATGTACCTCTAATTGCCTCTTTTGCCGTAGATAAGATTGAACAGATTGCCAAGCAACTGAATGAGGCGGAACTTTTGACTACCCAAATCTTTGACCAAGGCTGGGTTGCCAGCTTGCTCTTTTTTGATGCTGAGCGCAATTTGTGGCAGGTTAATGAGACCCGCAACGCGCCTCCGGTTGGTCTTAGTCACCTCCAGCGCATTGGGGCGTTGTGGTTGGCCGTTGAGGATTTGTCCGCGCAGGTGGCCTTCTACCGCGAGGTGCTAGGTTTGCCTCTGAGCGATTTGGGCAATCGCCCACGTCCTATCACCTCCGAGGCCGAACGACAACATACGGACGAAATGGGCGAGGATACACTGGAGCAACTTGGGCCACTACCAAAACCAGTTTTTTGTGCCGATGCCCATAATGACGAGATTTTGGGGGATGGTGCTACCTTCTTTAGGCAGGGCGTTCGGCTAGTGCTAACACCGGGTGGACGTAAGCGGGAGGGCGGTCACGAAAAACATTGGGGCCGCGATACCTCGTTTATGCTTGGCTTTCAGACCAATAACTTGACCGGAATGGCCGAAAAGCTCCGACAGGCTGGCGTTAAGGTCTCCCAACCCTTCTATGCTGTTCATAGTTTCAGCCGACACCAGCAGGCTTTCCGCTTCACCGACCCGGAGGGTAATGTCTGTCAGGTGAGTGGATAAAAAGATGCGCTACCGCTTACTAGCCTTGGATATAGACGGCACTTTGCTAGACCCGGAAGGCGAAATTCGCCCTCGTGTTCGGCAAGCGATACAAAGGGCGGTGGAGGCTGGTTGTCTGGTGACGCTGGCAACCGGACGGCGGCTACATTCGGCGCGTGAGGTGGCAAACGAACTTGGTTTACAGATGCCTCTAATCCTCTATATAGGCTCCCTGATTTATGATACCCTGACTGAAAAGGCTCTCTTCTATCAGCCGATGCCCTCCCACTTTTTGCGGCAGGCTCTTACGCTGGTGCGTGAGGCTGGACTATGCCCAACTATATCACAAAGCCCTCTGCGGGGTGAATATATCTACTTGGGTCCTTCTGAAGATGATGACCTCTATACGCGCAAATACTCCGAACATAAAAGCAGGGTTGCCATGATTCGGCGACTCTCTTATGACGAATTGGCTCTACTAAAAGATGCCTTGTTGATCTCTGTTACCGGGCCAAGCAAGCTATTACCACTTTTGACCGAAGTGCTGAGGGGGAGAATGGAGTGTAACCTTTACAATTACGCCCTGCGTCACAAGACTATGGCCGACTTGTATGGTTTCGATCTAGTACAACCCGGCGTGTCAAAGGGCCATGCACTACTTTGGCTGGCGGCTCATTTTGGGATTGCTGCCACCGAACTTTGAACAGTATAGGAAGATCAACTGGCGGCAACCAGTTGGCGCAGCATCCCACAGCTCTATCCTTTGACCCAATACCCGGATATAGGAAGATCAACTG
>JACAUC010000351.1 GCA_013390945.1 Candidatus Chloroheliaceae bacterium | reverse complement strand
GGTAGGAGATCGGGGCGGCGAAGCCACCACTCTTAACAATATGGGAGCGGTGTACTCCGCGATAGGGGAAAAGGTCAAAGCTTTAGAGTTTTATGAGATGGCTTTACCCCTTCGAAGGGCGGTAGGAGATCGGGGCGGCGAAGCCACCACTCTTAACAATATGGGTATACTTCTTTGGCAAATGGGCCAGCAACAAGAGGGTATGGCAATGGTGGAACAAGCCCTGGCTCTTTGGATAGCTGTTAGATCGCCTAATGCTGAGATTGCGAAAGAAACTCTCAGCCAAATGAAGGCTGCGCTTGGGCCATAGGGTAAGGCGAATGGGAAAATCAATGGGCGGAACCCAGGTTACGCCATATCCTACAAGACCAGGCCAATGCTACAGACTTCTCCAGTAGGAACACATATAAAGAAAGTTGGTTCTTTTACCGCTTGCTTTTGGGGGAAAAATATGGGAACATGTGAGTTAGGTTCTGGCCTGAATTATCAGGGTTAGCACCTAACCGAAGAACAGAATTGAACTTCTTTATAAATAAAAAAGTGCGTCGGAAAACGACCCGACGCAATGGTGCAATTCTTTGCTTCAATCATTTTGTTTTTTCAATTCGTAATTTCATACCGCGCCCAGCTAAGAAACGGTTCGATTGCTTGATTATAGCAGATTTTGGGGGAAAACCCAATTAGCTACTCTCTTGACGGAAGGTTTTTCTCAAAAGAAAGACTTTTAACCTAGAGACAAAGCAGCAAGCGATCAAACCAAGCAGCAAGAAAAGAGCGAGTGCGGTAGGAAATAACTATATAAAAAGAGATGAGGTTATTTCGAAATGGCTACGGCACTTTACACAGACAAAGTTAGAGAAACAGGCAACAGAAATACCAACAGCACTACTCTACAGAGACAAGCTAGGAGGAATAAGTAGATGTTTATTGCTTCTTCTTACTCAATTACTTGGATTCGCACTAACAGACGCAATCCTTGCCCCATTTGCGGTATTACTGGAGCAGGCTTCTGTGAAGTTTCCAGCGATGGCAAAATCGCACACTGTATGAGCGTTCCCAGCGAACGACCTACCGATTTTAGGTTGGGCGGTTGGTTTCATGATCTAACTGGAACTACAAATAGCAGAGGCAATGAATCCAGCAGTGCTGGAAACGCTACTATCGCCGATTTAAAGCCTATCAATATCGAACCACTCTCACCAGTGATGATTCACAAGGTTAACCTAAGACTTTTGGAACTATGTCCTCTCTCTAAGGCACATGCTGACTACCTCATAGGTGAAGGCATAAGCACAAATGGTACTGGAACTTTTAGCAGCAACGACAACTCAAAGATTGCACGTAAACTGCTCGACCAATTTGGCGAGACTGTCTGCAAAAAACACCCAGCTTTAATTCAAAAAACTGGCAAAGGTGGTTCTAAATACTGGACTATCTCTGTCTTTGGCGGCTCTGGTATCTTGTTTCCAGCCACAAACATAGACGGCTTAATTTTAGGTATTCAAATTAGGTTTGATGACACCAGCACTGGACGCTATCGGTGGTTATCTCATGATGGATTAGGTGGCACACCCTTAACCATCTTCAAAGCACCAAATAACAGTAACATCACAATCATTACCGAGGGCTACAAAAAAGCCAGCGCAGCATCCAAAAAATATGGTTGTCATGCCATCAGCCTCGCAGGTGTTGACGCTTACAATGAGAAAGAACTACTCAAAACTTTAGACACTTTAGGGGCAAGCAGGGTAATTCTGGCCTTTGACCAAGACAAACGCACAAAGCCTCAAGTTAAAAGGGCCGAAGCTAAACTAGTAAAACTCCTAAACATCTCACGCCCCAATCTCTACCTCGAAGAAGCACTGTGGAACAGCAATAAAGCAAAAGGCTTAGATGACGCTATCAAGGCCGAAATTGAGATTACTCTCAGAGCCTTCAACCTCAAAAGACCAAAAGTAGATACCAGACTACCTTTTGAGCTTTGGCAAAGGGTTCATGGTCAAAGCGGAAACCTACAACCAGTTTTAACCCTCGATGAAGTGAGAGAGAAAACACGCGCTAAGTTTAGAGAAATCTTGATAGACGGAAAACATGTGCAATGGGTTTGTACCAATGTAACGGGAACCGGAAAAAGTAGTGCCATGGACTCCGTTATAAGCGAACTAATGCTATCAGAGCAAATAACCCTCCGTTTGATTCTGATGTGTCCCACTACTAACAACCTGAAAGAACGAACTGCACCCGGCCAGCCGCTCTACTTCTTACTAAAAGAGGGAATCGCCGCGATACAAATGGGTCGCCAGTTTAACACCAAACCCGGCACACTCGAACACGAATTTGCCTGCTGGAATGAAGACGCACAAAAAATAGGCAACGCCCGACATATTACCGCCAAGATTGCCTGTGGCAACAAAGAACATCCCTGTCCTTTCGCCGAGCAGTGCAAGGAGAGGGGCTATCTTGCCAGCCGCATCCGCTCAAAAGAGGCCAAAGTGGTGATTGCCACCAAAGAAAGTTACCTCAATAATAGCCGCAAACAGTTAAGCGAATTTGATCTGATAATCTGCGACGAGGATTTAACCTGCTATCTTCACGAGGAATTTAACATCGCCACTTACACCGTACCGATGTGGGAGGCCAAAATCAGTGCGATGGGCTTAAATTTGCCGAAGGAAATGAGCCAACTCTTTGAAATATTAACCTTGACCCTTAACAACGAACTGCCGAGAATGTACGGTAAGGAAGCTGAAAATCACCCGAACCAGAACCGTCTTTACCCTGCAATGGCCGCACTACGAGCCGCCGCTGCGACGGTAACAGGCTCCGAAGATTGGCTGAGCTGGCAAGTGTTTCCAGCACCAACCTCGGCAAAGGCAAAAAATAGCAATGTAGAAGGGGAAGGGGAAGCAGAAGGAGAAAAAGAAGAGCAACTTATCCACGATAATTCCTACAGCTTTGAGAAACCCTATTGGGACGGCAAAACAGAAGCGTGGAAAATACCCTATCGTGCCTGTGCTGATTTTATCGAGGCTTTAGCACACGGCGATAATCGGATTTATGCCGTCAAAATGAAAGGAGGCGGCTTTGCACTCAAAATTAGGCGTGTCAGGGAACATCTCATCGAGACCCTCCAACATCAAACCGTGATAATCTTAGATGCAACGGTCTCCCAAGCGGTAAGAGCATTTTTCCCAGCGATAGAAGAAATTAGATATGACGCGCCTCAAGCGTTGGAAACGTGGCAGATCACGAACGCGATGTACACCGCCACCGATCTTCACAACCCGACCACAAGGGCAACGGTGTCACAAATAATTAAGTGCTTCACGGATGGTTCAAATAAGCCGCTCGTAATGATGCCCAAACGTTTCCAGCCCGGCATCGGGGAGGAAGAGCAAGTAATCACCGTGCCAGAGGGCTGCCTAGTGGAACATTGGGGATTGCACAAAGCCACGAATAAATACCAAGAGTGTGATCGTCTGGTATTAGTAGGAAACTACCAAAGGCCGATAGACGAAACAAAGGCCGAAGTGCAATTGCTAAGGAGCTACGGGTATTTGCCCCCAGCCGCCGAAGTTGGGGCCGATCAACCTCAAACACCAATGGACAAGCTAAGAATATACAACTACGTGGACGAGGATGGCTTCACGGCGGGAAGATATTGTACGGCCTCACCCGATACAGTTCTACAAGAGTTTATCGAAGCAGATTATGATAGCCACATCATTCAAGCGATAGGTCGGCTCAGGGCAGTGCTACAACCGTCGGAAAGGCCAAAGCAGGTGTTAATCTTAGGGTCAATACCAGTAAAGGGTATCAAGATAGACCACCTCACCACGTCGCAAAGGCTGCTGTCAGGTAGAGAGATTCCGTTAAAATATCCCCCTATTGTTTTAGACCCTTTCATAAATAATAATTATGAAAACCCATTAAAAGTAGTGGGGGATAAAATACCTGAATCTACGGAAGAAGCAGTGCCAGTGCCAATGCCCGTGCTATCATCCCTGCTTCCAACACCGGATTATACGCACCCTAATTTTGTCAGTACCCTGCTTGTTAACTCTAGTGTAACTAGTGTAACGGTTGAGACGGTTTTAGCCAGCCTAGAAGAGGCTACGTTAGCCCTCTTGAAGTGTGAATCTAGCCTAGAAGTACAACTCCTCCTCAAGAAGGTCGAGTGGATGATAGAAGAGAGCAACGAGAAAGCAGAGCTATTGCTAGAAGCCCATCGTCTAGTTCACTGCTTCAATCAGATTGAGCAAAAGTTGCACCACTCATCCTGTCAGGAAACTGTAGCACGAATAAAAAGGGAGTAACGCATCCGAATTTGTCACTGCCTGTAATAGATCGTGCTGCCAAGTGTGCCATGATTTATCTCGCCCTAGCTAATCAACTAGACCTTGCTTAGGGCAGTAGATTGACTTAGGCCAGTAGTGCGCCAAAAGAATCAATTAATAACCACCTCTTGTATAGAGGTATGGTATTTTTGCATTCCCTACATAACCGAATTTAGTGCAGCACAACGAACCAACACCTACCACCAGCAGATAGCACCTAGTTTGCACTTGAAATTCTTCTCCTAGCTAACCCCTTTTAATTGCTAAGAAGGAATTACTAATCCTGAAGGTACTCTTCTACTTTGCCATCGAAAAAGAAATCGCCTTACAACGCCGAGCGGCGAAAGTATCAGCCACGTAGGCCACTTGTTACGCTATAGCGTAACAAAGCGTAACAAGCAAGCTTTGACCTAACCTGATGATTTCTCTAAGTAGGCCACTTGTTACGCTATAGCGTAACAAAGCGTAACAAGCAAGCTTTGACCTAACCTGATG
>JACAUC010000350.1 GCA_013390945.1 Candidatus Chloroheliaceae bacterium | reverse complement strand
CATCAGGTTAGGTCAAAGCTTGCTTGTTACGCTTTGTTACGCTATAGCGTAACAATAGTAGATAGAGAGATCAAAAGGCACTGCTTACCACGGTGATACAATTTTAGCTTGTCACTCTTTAGAGTGACAAGCTTATGACTCTAAAGAGTGACAAGTAAATGACTCTAAAGAGTGATTACCACCGCCTCTTTTAATGTTATATTAATATCAAGGAAAAAGAAAAAACTAGGGGTTACTACCAGTTGGTCAGTTAGGTGGGTTTACTGAATAAACTCCTACTTATGGAGAATTTACCATTTCTTTCACAAGTGAGCGACAATGGAGTCATCCACTTTCACTTTTTACCGTCTGTTTTTCTAACGGCAAAAAACTTGTTAGGTAATGGCATCTTTATGAAAAATTCAGAGCAGTCATCCACCACCAAAATCAAGATTCTTTTGGTGGACGACCAAAAGAGGGTGCTAAATGCTTTACGTTTAAGCTTGAGCATCGAACCTGACCTAGAGGTAGTTGGGGAAGCAGTTAACGGTCTTGAGGCGTTGGAACAAGTTGAGCAATGCTGGCCCCAAGTAGTAATAATGGACATCGAAATGCCCGTCTTAGATGGGCTAAAGACTACTAGGGAATTAAAAAATCGGTACCCCAATACAGCCGTGATACTAATTTCTATATGGGATGACCACCTTACGGAGATGGCGGCTCTGGCTGCCGGTGCGAATGCCTTTGTACCCAAACGTGGCATCGGTAGGCTCTTGGAGTCTATCCGCCAAGTGGCGTATCTTCCCCATAAACCGGGGCAAATCGCCATTACCAGCAGAATTTAGCCGTAGAGAGAAAAGATCAGTCTACGACCAAGTAGCTTAGTTACATTTATCTAGCTATACTATAAATTTAATTATTTTGACAAATTAGCAAGCCTATTTAGCTCAGGAGGGCCGGGTTATGGGATTATTCAGCGTGAGTAAAGGGTGGAGTGTAGAAAAAATAGGTATCTTACCAGATAATTACCGAAAAGAATTTGCGTCCGCACTTTCATCCAAACACTTTGAACCCGTGCTAATTGAAGAGCTTGATGAAGAAGACTACGACTACACTACTGGAGTTGTGAATAGTTTTCCAGCATTACTAGTAGAATAATTTATACAGAATTCCTTATGTAACACATATTTTTGTTAAATAAAAATGAGAAAGTATTTGCAATGTACAATGTAAGCTATGTATATAAAGAGTAGGGGAGTAAAAAATGTTAAAGACAAGTACCTTATCGGATTCTGAAACTATTTTCGTTGACCTTTTTGGTAACTACCCCAGTTCTATGAATTTAATAAGTACGTCCAACTTGTCTGATTCTAAGACCACCTTAGACCTTTTTGACAGCCAACCCAATTCTATGATTTTAATTAGTCAGAACTATCGGGTTAAATCCATAAACCAGCAGGCATTTGAAATGATCCGCCTGCTTTGGAACGATGACCTAAAGGTTGATGATTCTCTCCTGTCATTGGCTACAATTTTTAATCTCTCGGATTTTGAGAAACACTTTAAGGAGGCTCTGAGTGGCAAACTCTTCACCGAAGAGCGGTGCTATAAAGATAAAGAGGTATTGTTATGTTTGGAGTTCACCTATATTCCTGTTAAGGCTCGTTCTGGGGAGGTAGTGGCGGTTTGCCTTTCTTTCGTTAATATTAGCGAGCGCAAGAAAATCGAGGCGTTGCTAGTCAGCAGTATGTCTACCAACCAGGCACTTCTGAACGCTATGCCAGATATGCTTTTCCGCATCAGTCGAGACGGAGTCTTCGTAAACTTTAAAGCTGGTAATGAAGAGAAGCTCTTAACCAACCCGGAAAACTTTATAGGCAAAAGGGTCTCCGAAGTATTGCCGCCTGCCGTAGCCGAGAAGATCTTGGCTTACGTAGAGAAAGCACTCCAGACTGGCAAGTTACAGGGTTTTGAATATCAGCTTGAGCTAAATGGCTCCCGTAGCTTTTTTGAGGCCCGCTTGGTAGTTAGTGCCGAAGATGAAGTTATGGCTATAGTGCGCGATATTACCGAACGGCGTTTGGCCGAAGAAAGCCTTGAATATCGCCTTCAATTCGAGGCATTAGTTGCCTCTATTTCCACCAACTTTGCTAATGTGAGTACCAAAGAGATAGATAATGAGATCAATCAGGCTCTCGCGGCTATTGGTCGGTTCTCTAGGGTGGATTGCGCCTTTATCTTTCTCTTTTCGGAGGATAATAGCACACAGATGGGCCTTTCCTATGAATGGGTCGAAGAAGGTATCGCGTCCCATAAGCGACTGCTCCAAAACCTGCCGCTCGCTTCCTTTCCTTGGATGAAGAGTCAGATAAGAGAGTTTGGAATTCTCAATCTTACCGATCTCGATTTGATACCGGAAGAGGCCCGCTATGAGCGGGAGGCTCTGGAGAATCAAAGCGTACAATCCTTGCTAATAGTACCACTGATTTATGAGAAAAAACCGTTGGGTTTTCTGGGCTTTGAAGCGACTAAAACCAAAAAGACTTGGAGTAGTGCGGATATAAACCTTCTCAAGTTATTAGGCGAAATATTTACCAACTCAATCCAGCGTAAAATTACCGAACAACTTCTAATAGAGGAGCGTAACTTTGCCCAACTGGTAATGAATACGATGGGGCAGGGTTTGGCTACCACTGATGTAGCGGGTCAGTTCCAATTTGTAAATCTGGCCTATACCCGCATGTTAGGCTACTCCTCCGAAGAGTTATTGGGTAGAAACCCCGCCGAGTTCTACCACCCTGAAGATGTGGCGCAGCGGAATGAAAACTATCGCCACAGTATTTCTACCACAGGTCATACCTATGAGGGCCGCATGATTCACCGCGACGGTCGCATCCTCAATATTACGGCTACCGTCGTACCCCTGTACCGGGAGAACCAACTTAAAGGTACTATCGGCGTTATTACCGATATTACCGCCCGCAAGCAGGCAGAGGAAGCCTTACACCAAAGCGAAAGCCGCCTTCAGACGGTGGTTTCCAATGTGCCAATGATGCTCTTTGCGGTGGATCAGAAAGGAGTAGCCACTTTTGCCAACGGACGGGGATTCAAAGAATTGGGGGTGGATTCAACCCGCATAATAGGACACGCAATAGGGGCACCTTTTACTGTAGCGCACAAAGATATAGCCGAAAAAATCCACCAAGCCTTGGAAGGTGAAGTTGTCAACACTATCCTACCAATGAGGGGCAAGACTTATGAATTTTGGCTCTCCCCAATAAGAGAAGAGGGTGGGCAGGTTTCCGGTGCTATTGGCGTAGCCCTAGACGTTTCGGAAAAGCTAAGAGCCAAGAAAGAAATTCAGATAGCACTTGAAAAAGAGAAGGAGCTTAGCGCTCTCAAGTCTAGTTTTATCTCGATGGCCTCTCACGATTTCCGCACCCCTTTGACAGTGATCTTTTCTTCGGCGGAACTTCTAGAAAACTACGGTGATCGTTGGGATGATGAACGCAAGCAGAAGATTTACCAGCGGATCTACACTTCGGTGAAAAATATAACCGCTCTCTTGGACGAAGTACTTTATATTACCAAATCCGAGGCTGGGAAACTTGATTTTAACCCGGCCATGCTAGACCTCCCTAGCTTTTGTAAGGAGCTAATCGAGGAGATCCAACTTGGGACAAGTGCGGACTATCACTTTGAGCTAACCCTCCCGCCTGACCCAAAGCAGGTTTGGGCCGACCAGACATTGTTGCGTAAGGTTCTCACCAACCTGCTAACCAACGCCATCAAATATTCGCCTCCCGGAAGCACGGTTCATTTTGAGTTAGCCTATCAGGAAGAAGAGGTAGTAATGGTAATCAAGGACGAGGGCATCGGCATCCCAGAGGAGGGCTTGAACCATCTCTACGAAGTTTTTTACCGCGCCACGAATGTAGCAAACATCAGAGGCACTGGCTTAGGATTAGTAATCGTGAAAAAGAGCCTAGAAGCTCACGGTGGTAAAATAGAAATCGAGAGCAAAGTAGGCACTGGCACGTGTTGCACCGTAACAATACCGCTATTAGACCCGGATCTGACCCACTTTTGCTGAAAATAGGCGACAAGACTGATTTTGGCCTTTGGTCGAAGCATGATACACTCAGAAGTAGCCAGTCTCAGCAAAAGGGGGTCAGAACCAAGAGGGTGATATGAGTGAAATGCAGGCTCTACTCCTTGAACTACGGCCTGAATTGGTGGCTCTTTGGCCTACTTTGATAGATAACTATTATGGGTAATTAGTATTTATGTTCTAGGAAGTAAGAGGTTTTTTGTGAATAATCAAAAAATAAAATGTGAAAAAAAAGGCTGTGAAAAAGAAGGCTGCAAAAGTAGCGCAATGCACGATTCCACCTTCTGCCGCGCCCACAACCCCAACCTACCTCCCCCCCCCAAACCGGTGATAATGGCAAAGAGCATCGGTTTCAGCCCGGTAACAAGATAGGAAAGCACTTTCAGCCCGGCAACAAAATCGGCTTCCAGTCGGAGAATCAACTAGCTCGAAAACATGGCCTCTACGCCAAATTTATGACCGAGGAAGAAGAAAATTTCGTACAAGAAGAACTGGAGCAACCATCCCCCATAGACCCTACCTCCGGTCTTGAGAGATAGCATCCCCGTAGGTATGGCTCCGCCCATTGATACTGCGTCCGTCCCGTAGGATGGCGCTCCGTCGCTTGATCTTCCCCTACCCCCCAATTGCCCAAAATACCACCTTATGATAACATAAAGCCAGCATCCGGTCTGATAAACAAATTGTAGTCCTAACCACAAAAATGCCCGATGAAAACGATCCCACGATACCAGACGAATGGGAAAATCAACTGGCGGAGCAGCATCCTACCAATGGTGGCAATCTCTCAAGACCTGACGAATGGGAACTATCAACTGACGGGGCAGCATCCTACCAATGGTGGCAATCTCTCAAGACCTGATGAATGGGAACAATCA
>JACAUC010000349.1 GCA_013390945.1 Candidatus Chloroheliaceae bacterium | reverse complement strand
GGTGTATCTTCTCAATGGGTAGGGGTTTATTGCATAAACCCGCCGTAGGCTGGCCTCATTTTGGGCGTATGCCATACTACGTAGGTGATACAAAGAATTGGTGTATCTTCTCAATGGGTAGGGGTTTATTGCATAAACCCGCCGTAGGCTGGCCCTCATTTTGGGCGTATGCCATACGCCTTATGTAGGTGATACAAAGAATTGGCTCTTTTTTAGTAATTCGAGAGTACGTTTCTCGCCGAATATTGCAATAAATAAGATAGGAGAACAGGCTATCCACCACGAGATATAAGCTATCAATCCAGTGATAGCATGAAAGCTTCGCCAACGTGAATTAGCACCGATCCTCTTTTGCCAGCGTTGTCCACCGATAACCGTCAGTGCCATTGAAGCAGTTGGAAGAAGGCCCGTGATGGCAAAAAACCAGAAAAGAGGGCGGGGCAAACTTTTGCGATTAAAAACCAACCCTCCTTTTGCCAGCAAAATAGGGGTAGCCGCTCCAAAGTAAACTGACACCAACATATCCAGCGTAAAAGCTAGAGTTGCAAAACGAACCCGACACTTTTCCGCCTTTTGATCTAAAGATTTCTGACGAGAGCGATGGCGGCACAATTTTAGAACGTAGCTATATAGAGCTAGGGCCAGCAAGCTAACCAAGGAGAACAATCGCATACTCCAATGGAAAGAATGACTAGTTATAGCCTTGTTGTCTTGAGGTGAAACAGAGTACGATGGGGCGAAGCTTTTTAGCGAGGTCGCCAAATTTTTGCCTTCTTTTCTATTTTTCTCTATGATTTACTGACGAGCTTGAAGCACTATGATAACTAAGTTTATCACGACTTAGGATTAAGAGTCAAATTTCTAGGTTGGGAAGGGTTTGAGGAACCAGAATTATCTGGTGGTTGATTTTCAGGATGCGTAAAATCCACTGATTTTAGTTGGTCGGCGGTTTTGTTTAGCTCATACATTGAATGTATCAATTCTTGGCTACTACCGGCGGCTTGGTCAGTAATGTTTGAGATATGGCGCATGGTATCCAGCACTTGAATTCCGGCACTTTTTTGTTGCTGGATCGAAAGCGAAATTTGCTGAGCTAGAGTAGCCGTATTCTGCACCATATCAATGATACCCTCGATAGCTTCGCCTATTTCACGAGAGCTACTGGTTAATTCTAAGGCATCGCGTAAGCCCTGTTGACTGGCAAAGGTGGTCTCCTTGATGGCCTCTTGCACCTCGTTAACTACCAAGCGTACCGCATCGGCGGCATCGCGGCTACGGTTGGCTAGGCGTTGAACTTCCCCCGCGACTGCCGCAAAGCGTCGCCCATATTCACGCGCCCCGGCGGCCTCAATCGTAGCATTAAGGGCTAATAAGTTGGTCTCCTCGGCTACTTCCGTAATCAGTTCGATAATTTGGTCAATTTCACGCGCCTGAATACTAAGATTTTCCATCGCGTTACTCATTTCGTTTACTTTAGCATGTAACAGGTTCATCGCATCGGTGCTGTAGCGAATGGTTTGACCGCCTCGTCGGGCTACGTCTAAGGTTTCATGGGCGGTACTGGCAACCTGCCCGGAGGCTAGGGCAATCTGTTCGTTAGTCTGGTTTAGCTCTTCGAGGGCCGTCGTTACCTCTACTACCGCCGAGAGTTGCTCGTGGGTTCCGCGAGTTTGTTCGGAAAAGGAAGCCGAAACTTGAGCCGCCAGCAAATTGATCCGGTCTCCGACGCGCAATTCAAGCTTGCGCTGGGCTTTAATTTGGGTGTTAATCCGCTCTAATTCTTGATTACGCTCGGTTAATTGGCGGAATAGGCGATCAAAGCCTTGTGCAAAGTACCAAGTAAAGAGACCTACCAAGAAGAGGATTGCTATCGGAATGACTAACGACCCCACCACATTCGGGGCGGATCGTTCACTATGTATTAAGATAATCAAGCAGAGGAGGATATCAGCTACCAATGCTACTACCAGTGGGGCTTGCGCTCCAAGAGTCATTCCAGAAATAATTATCGGCAAGATCAGGATTAACCCAACAGTTTGAATACGAGAGATTGGTTCCGCTGCAAAAATCAGGTAAACGGCCACAATTCCCAAGAGTGCAGTAATCAGTAACCATCCCGCAGGGACTACTAAGCCTGCTCGGTTGAGGCCAAAAGCTAATAGTAGTAAGAGATAGCCGCCGATATAAGCCGCCAAAGCTTTCTCATTGAAATTGACCGCATTGGAGGGATTACCGGTCAGCGTAAAGAAAGGAGTTATTAAGATCAAACTCAGAAGTATTAAGCGCAATAAGGCTGAGTGGCGACGTTCTTCGTTTTGTAGTTTGGAACTAAGGGCTAAAAGTTGTTTCATCAGTGTTTCATTGCTTGGGTTCTTAAAAATTGGCTTGTCTAATTAAAACGGACTTTATTATAGTCTATTATCGTTTTTGCTGCAACAGCCTTAAAGATGTTTAAGGAACTTGGATGCTTAGCGTAATCATACCGCATTGACTCTTGACAAAAAGGCTTAAAACCATATAATTAGATGTATAAGAAGCTTTTCGGTTTGTCCTTTACTAAGGCGTATTAAAAGCTATTAAGCAGTAAATCTTTGATACTTAAAAACTTGCTTCTTGAAAGTGCTTGCTAGGCCCGAACCAGACCCAAACCAAAGGTAATTTTTGTGGCCGAGTATCGGGCTTGTGAAGTAGGTAATTAAGATAAATTAAGATAGTATAGGGTAGTTCTTTAACAAGTAGTAGGTTTATATTTCCCTCAATCAACGTGACCACGTTTGGTTTAAATTTATCGGTGGGCAAGGTGGTGATAGTTTAAACTAAGCTCTTTTTCTTGTAGTAATCTTGGGTTAATAGGTTGAATGTCATCCATAGGTTGTCAGGTAGTATTAAATCTTACAAAATCTTTGCTGTCTGTTCTCTAAGTTAAAATCAATTTTAAGCTCAGTTCTCCCTAGGTTGTATTTATTATAGCTTGGCAGCATCTTTTACATAACTAGCTTAGGAGAGGTAAAGAATTAATATCTCGACCGTCTGGCCGCTGCAAGTAAGTGGCCTTAGCTAAAAACGAGAAGTTAAGTTTTTATGAGTCCTATGCTACTGTCAACACTTATGTCTAATGAAATGAGAGATGAAAGGAAACAAGGCGATGTTACTGAGTCGTTCTATCCAATCTAAGAGCTTTGGGCTCAAAGCGAAATTCCTATTGGCGGTTATGGCGTTAGTATTTTCTTTCAGTAGTTTTGCGTTTTTTGCACCTGCGTCGGTCGTGGATGCGGCTGGTGTTACCTTCAGCGTGGATAAGGCTACGGTTCGTCTAGGTGAGCCAATTCTGATCACTGGTTCTGGCTTCCTCTCAGGAGAGAAAATTGCGATTTGGCTTAGTGGTCCAGGTGGACCGAAAGATGTACACGATGCGGGTTATCTCAATGCTGGCCCTGATGGTGTTTTCACTAGTTTCCCCGTTGGTGGTGGTGATACTTCGGCTAACAATATCACGATAGGAAGCGGCGCTGGTCAGTGGGCGGTAACGGTACAAGGTTTAAACAGTGGGTTTACTGCTAGTGCCACTTTCGAAGTTTTGGCCCCTGAACTTGCGTTGGCGGGTGCCCATCTTAGCGGCACGGTCTACTTGGTGATTTACGCTGGCATTAACTGGTTCCCCGAAGAAAGGGTTTCGCTCTGGATTACTGCCCCGGACGGCAGTACGGCAGCTTTGGAGTATACTTATGCTGATGCAAGTGGTAACATTCCTGACCCGACCAAGATTGGTTTCATCTTTTCTGGCCCAGTCGGAATCTATGGTGTAACCGCTCAAGGTGCAGTCAGCAAGCACCCAGTTGCAGTCCACTTCTCGATTGGATAGTTTATAGTCGTTATGAATTAGAAGAGGCTCTTCTCCCTAGGTGAAGAGCCTCTTCTAATTTATAACCCAAATCCATTCAAGCGAGTTTATGTAATAATCGTATCTTCTCAATAATTCGGGGATTTATGTACTGTTTTCGTACGTCATCACAGTGAAACCTCAAATTTTATGAGGTTATGTTAGCTTGATGCGTAGGAGGGCGTATGCAATACGCCCTGTGAGACCTCTCTACGGCAGGTTTATTTAATAAACCCTTACTTATAAGTGATCTATATAATGTTAAAAAGCCCGCCCATTATTAATTCGATAGGTCATATTTTTTTCAGGGTCGAGATAGTAGGTCATACTTTGGAGTGCGCCCACCGGGTCAATGTTGCGTGTGCGTACATCTGGTGGAACCTGAACTGTAATTGGGGCATAGTTTAAGATCGCCTTAATATCAGCCTCTACCAACAGATCCACTACTTCTTGGGCACTGCGAGCCGGAACCGCTACAATTGCAACTTCAAGGCCCATCTCTTTTACCACTTGTGGAATTTCGCTATAGTGATAAACCTTGTGACCATCTAATTCACTTCCGATTTTGGAGGGATCGGAATCGAAGAGGGCCACAATTTCAAAGCCTTTATCCTTGAAGCCACCATAGTGAACGATAGCCTTACCCAAATGACCGATACCTACAAGGGCCACCCCCCATTGCTGCTCTAAATGTAGAATATCTCGAATTTGATTGAGTAAGAATTGAACATTGTAACCCTTACCCTGTTTGCCAAATTCGCCAAAATAAGAGAGATCCCGCCGAATCTGCGCGGCTGTAACCCCTATACGTGACCCTAATTCACTACTACTCACGGTGGTAACACCCTCGCTTGCCAAGTAAGAAAGGCTACGAGCATATATAGGTAAGCGCCGGATTACTATATCCGGTATATCCATATCTTTCACCATAACAGGGTCTGGCTCCTTTGTATCATACCGGAAGCGACTTTGCAACTTGAACCGGTTTATTTATATTCTACATTGATCTTAAATTTTGGTAATCGGGATTAGAAATCCCTCCTACCGGGGGGTTGCTCCTAATCGGGATTAGAAATCCCTCCTACCGGGGGGTTGCTCCTAA
>JACAUC010000035.1 GCA_013390945.1 Candidatus Chloroheliaceae bacterium | reverse complement strand
ACCAACCTACGACCAACCTACGACCAACCTACGACCAACCTACGACCAACCTACGACCAACCTACGCCGCATTTGATTTAGTTAAGTTTAACTATTAGGCCCGAAATTTATTTCGGGGGCTTATTTATAAAGTGAGATTAGAAATATGAAAGCATTACTATTCGATAAAGCACAACAATTACATTTAGACTTGCACTACCCTGAGCCACAAATTAAACCGGGTGAAGCTCTGGTGAAAGTACGCCGCGCCGGTATTTGTAACACCGATTTGGAAATTACGCGGGGCTATATGGCTTATGAGGGGGTATTGGGCCATGAGTTTGTGGGTACGGTGACCTCGGTAGCCTCGACTGAAGATAAGCAATGGCTTGGGCGACGGGTGGTGGGCGAGATTAATGCCGCTTGCGGCCAATGTCCCACTTGCCGGGCCAACCGCCCGACTCATTGCCCCAATCGTACCACGCTGGGTATCTTTAGGCACAACGGAGCCTTTGCCGAATACCTACGGTTGCCAGTGGTAAATCTGCTAGAAGTACCCGTCTCGGTCTCGGATGAGCGGGCGGTCTTTGCCGAACCGTTGGCTGCCGCTTGCGAAATTCTCCAGCAATATCATCTGCGCCCCACCGAGCGAGTGGCGGTACTTGGAGATGGCAAGTTGGGCCTACTAATCTCTCAAGTTTTGCGCCTAACCGGTGCCGAAATTACCCTAATAGGGCGACACCCCGACAAGGGGCAAATTGCCCTTCGTCAAGGTGTTTCCTATGAGGTAGCCCCTTCCGGTGAAGAGCCAGAGCGATTAGTCAAAAAAATTGGGGAGTGTGATTTGGTAGTGGAATGTACGGGCAATCAGGCCGGATTAGAGATGGCAAAACGTCTGGTGCGTCCACGTGGTACTATCGTCCTGAAAAGTACCTATCACGGTACACCCAACGTGCCGCTCAGCCTCTACGTGGTGGATGAAGTGACCCTGCTCGGTTCGCGCTGCGGTCCCTTTGCCCCGGCTTTGCGTCTGCTAGAGCGTAACTTGGTTGAGGTAGACGCGCTAGTTAGTGCCGAATTTCCGCTCGAAGAGGGCGCGGCTGCCTTTGAAACCGCCTTCGGGCGCGGCAATATTAAGGTATTGCTGAAGATGTGAGGTCAGCATTCTTAAATAAAACGGGGCCAAAATATGCACGGGATTCTTCTATCACCTAACTCGGTACGCTACCTAGCAGTTTTAATCTTAACTTTTCTGATTACGCTTTATTTGGCGGGAGTGAAAAGCAAGTTAGCCTCCACTAAACAGTTGGCTTGGTGGTTTGGAATCCTTACGCTCTTGAATTTTACCTATTTCTCCTCGGTTTCAATTTATGATGCGTTCTGGAGTGTCCTCTTGAGCGATTTCGGTGGGCAACTTCTGGAGAAACTTATTACTCTTTAGCCGAGTCTGCAAATCGCCCACATTGAAATAAGTAAGAGGAGCCAAAATAACCGCCAGCGGCAAGCCAAAAATTGCCATCAAAGGCACTCCCGGCACAAGCATCGCGAGACCCATCACCCACGCAAAAAAGAGCATCAAGCAACCTATAGGCTTCGTAGTCAAAATCAGGGTTTGCCAACCGCTAGAAGTTTCTAAAAGTCGGGAAAACTTGGGAAAGAAGACTTAGGTTGAAAAGGTAGGTGAAAGGTAGGTGTAGGTTGGACTGGAATGGGTTCTTACAAGATACTATGGTACCGGGTGTCTCTCTTCTTGAAAAGATAGTCCGGCCTTTAATCGTCTATATCTTTCTGCTGACTGGCTTGCGACTGGCAGGACGGCGTGAACTGGCTCAGCTTAATTCGTTTGATCTAGTAGTGCTGCTGATGCTTTCCAATACGGTTCAGAATGCCATCATCGGTAACGATAACTCGGTCACAGGTGGTATAATTGGAGCCGCTACTCTTTTAATAGCTAATACTCTATTGGTCAAATTTCTTTACCGACATCCTAGATGGTCGCGATGGCTAGAGGGACGAGCTATCTACCTAGTGCGAAATGGAAAGTTGGTCAAAAAGGAGATGGCCCGGCAAGCCATTAGCCGGGAAGAACTGGAAGAGACTATACGCAAGCAAGGCTTAGATAAGCTTTCAGAAGTAGAAGAATGTATCCTAGAAATAAATGGCACAATCACAGTGGTAGCAAAGAGACCAACGGTAGATGAAACCAAAATGAAAGAGTTGAAGCAAATTCAGGCTCAGCTTGAGTTATTGACGATCCAACAACAACAATTGCTGGCCCGTTTGGAGGAAAAACTTTAGCATAAAAGAGGCGAATTATGAGCAATATAGAGAGTGAGAACAGCCTTATACAAGTATTTATGGAGCAGGGCCAGAATTTGTATGACGCTGGAAATTATGAAAAAGCCCTTCAAGAATTTGAGATGGCACTCAGCTTTGATTCTCAGTACGCTCCAGCCTATTTTGGACGGGCCAGGTGTTATTTCCAACTAGATGAAGACGAGAAGCGGGCGGCAGATGAGTATAGCAAAGCAATCGAACTAGATCCTAATTATATTGATGCCTACCTAGAACGGAGTAGATGCTACTCTCATTTAGGTCTATTAGAACGTGCCATCCAAGACACCACAAAGGTTATTGAGTTAAACCCACATTGTGGCTTAGCCTATGGTCTTCGGTCTAGTTGTTTTATTGCTTTAGATCGCTTAGCCGAAGCCACCAGCGATATTAAATTGATTCAAAAAATGGATCCCCAAAACGTTGAACAATATTACGCACAACAAGGTTGGCTTTTGTTTCGAGCGAAAAAAGATTTTGAGAAAGCAGCAAGTCTGAACCCTGACTTCAGATCCGTCGCTCAACAAAAGTCTAAGTCCAATTTCTTTTAGTTTTAGGATGTAACGATCCGGTTTTCTGGGAGACGGTAAAACCGAGGGACAAAACGTTAATAGCTGTTTCAAAAGAACTTGCCTCCAGCAGACAAGCAATAGTGAATCCGCTAAATGTGCTATAATAAGAGGCATAAAAGAGGTAAAACTAAAATCGGGAAACTCGAACAAGAGGTATCTTACTTTACATGAGCAGGCGAACCGAACAGGTGGCGGAGGCCATCAAGCACGAGACTAGTCTTATAATCCAGCGCGAATTGAAAGACCCTCGCTTAGGTTTTGTAACCATCACCCGGGCCGAGGTCAGTCCAGACCTCCGACACAGCAAAGTCTTTTTCAGTGTGCTAGGCACAGAGGAAGAAAAGAAAGCATCACTGGAGGTACTCAAACGAGCCAGTAGGTTTCTACGCCATGAATTGAGCCGCCACTTGAGTCTACGTTATGTTCCCGAATTACACTTTGAGTTTGATATTGCCATCGAACATGGCGAAAAAATCCAACGACTGCTGCACCAGTTGGAAGAAGAAGCAAAACTCAACCCACCCCAAATTACGGAGAGCCGAACGGCCAGCCGAGATGATGAAGCTGAAGCAGAAAAGGTAGAGCAGGAAGAATAAGGCACAGAAAAAGTTCTTGTGCTTTTCTCCTGAAGTACCTTTTAGTTAGAAGAGTTGTTTAGAGGAGAAAAAGATGCCGGAAGCAAGAATTGGTGTTATTGGTGGTAGCGGTCTGTATCAAATTGAGGGTTTAAGCGACATTGAGGAATTCTACCCCGATACACCTTGGGGTAAACCAAGCGATGCCCTAACTATCGGTACTCTGGAGGGGCAACGGGTAGCCTTTCTGCCCCGGCATGGGCGCGGTCATAGGATTAATCCCACCGACCTGCCAGTCCATGCTAATATTTATGCCATGAAAATGTTGGGGGTACGCTGGTTGCTCTCGATTAGCGCGGTAGGCTCAATGCGCGAGGAAATCCCTCCACTCGATTTGGTAGTACCCGATCAGATTTTTGACCGGACGGTCTATCGCTCACGTTCCTTTTTTGGAATCGATGCCGAGACACCGGGTATTGTAGCCCATATTACCTTTGCTGATCCCTTCTCAAAACCTTTGCGGGAGATGCTCTACGAAGCGGCGCAGCAAAGTGGCGCAACTGTGCATAACGGCGGCACTTACCTCTGTATGGAGGGGCCACAGTTTTCCACCCGGGCTGAAAGTAATATTTACAGGCAGTGGGGAGTTCATATCATCGGTATGACGGCACTGCCCGAAGCACGACTGGCACGTGAGGCGGAAATGCACTATGCTACCCTCGCCTGCGCGACCGACTACGACTGCTGGCATGAGGCGCACGAGAGCGTAACCATAGATATGATTGTGAGCAATCTCAACCAAAACGCTGCACGAGCCAAAGCTACGGTTAAAACTATCGTCCCACTTATTGCCAAGTTTGACCAAACCGATTATCAGGATGAGTGTGACAATGCTTTGGCAACCGCCCTATTAACCGACCGCAGCCGTATTCCAGCTACAACTATCGAAAAACTGGGCCTGATTGTCAAACGTTATTTCTAGTTTGAGCCATACGCATACACAGGGCTTGAAATTAACGCCATTTTAAACGATAATCAACTATGTAATGGGTCGAAACTAATTTCGGCCCGTTCCAGTAATTCAATTTTGGTTAAAAGATGAATCGTCCAGGTTCCAAGCAAAAGAGTAATTCTAAGCCTGATTTTGAGGGTAATCTGGCTGATTTTGATGCCGCTTTCCTGCTCTTCGTAGTCGAAAGTGACCCAAATTTCGATGTCACCCTGTTACACCATAACCCTACTCCTTCGCTCTTGACCAGTCCCGCCACACACACAACGGGAGAGGTAATGCACCCTGTGAGCAAAGAGGCTTTGACCCGCACCATCGCACTCAATGGACCACTTACCATTAACCAAGATATTTTTGCCGAGCAGGTCTGGCTAGAGTGTGAGATTCGGGTTAAAGGTAACATCTATGGGGCCAAAGAGGTGCAAATTGGAAACAATTGTGTGATTGAAGGCGATGTGATTTCAGACGGTACCATCTCCATTCAGAAAGGTTGCCGGGTAGAAGGGGCATTAGTCGGGTCAGACCTAGAATTAGAGGGTTTAATGATTGTAGATGGGCCAGTGTATAGCCGAGGGGGGATACTTTGTCGAGGTAGCCTCACCGCCCAAAGTCTGACCGCCGAAGGTAATATTGTCTTCCTCGGTGATTCAGAGGATGAGGTATCACTAGAGGCGGCTTTGATGCTGGCCCGCCGAGGTCAAATTCAGATCGGTTTTCCCTTACGATTAGCCGGGCAATTGGTTGATCTAAAGCAACAGAAGTTTTATATAGCCCAAAATGGAGAACAATTGCGCCTTAGTCGCGTTCCATTTGAGTCGACTATCGTGCAGAGTGCTTTGCTCACCACCCTAACGGATAGTGAATTGGAAAAATTGGTCGCCGACTTGGGCATTCTGGAATAATAACTTCTATGATTTCTTCACCACCTCCCGATAGTTTGAAAAAAGAGGATTCGACTTTCGCCTCCGGTCTCTTCCGCACCCGGCTAACGGGTAATGTGTCGCTCGACGACGCATTAGAAGATACCGCCGTGATGGCCTACGAGTATGAGCGGCGTTGGCAACACTGGTGGAGCAAACGCCGCCGAGTCTTAATCATACTCTTAGCCTTGCCACCTCTGTTTTTATTGCTAGGGGTGGGCTTAGGACTAGCAAACATCGGGCTTGCACCTACGTTGCTGGGTCTGGCACTACTAAGCCTACTCTTGTTGCTCCTCTTCTTGGCTTATTGTTGGCTCACCCTGCCCCGCATTTCGGCCTTTGGTCGGATCTACCGACGACTGGTGACGGTACCTCTTTCACACGACGGTACAGTCTGGTGCGATGCTGCTGTCTCTGCCCCCGATTTTCCATCTCTGCGGGATAGCTTCTTTGCCCTCTACCGGGATAGTGCCGCCACGGGAGCCAGAGCCCAACCTGACCAAACCACCGAAGAACAAACCGAGGTAAATCGCAAAAAATGGCTCCTAGGCGACCTCTCCGGTATGCTTGCCCCGCTATTGGATAGTGATACCGATGATTCGGCTACTCCTTTTATACCCGGCAGTCGAACCGGTTGTCTTGATCGGCTCAAAATGGAGGGTCTAACTGAAAGCCTAGCAGCAGAACTAGCCCAGCGTAGTCTGCCACCCAATATTTCCCCCACACAAGCTACTATTTTCGCCCGACTCGCCCACGAGGTAGAAGATTATTCCAATCCCGAAGTATTGAGCGGCAAAGTAGACTTAGAAAAAGCTATCGTCGGCGCGAAGGAGACCCCAGGGCAAACCCCAAGGCAAACCCTAGGGCCAGCCCCGGTTTACCAACAGATTGCTACAAAGGTGGATGAAAATCTTGGGTTAGTAAAAGCTGAAACTGAACGCTGGGAAGAACGTACTAACCAAGAGCAGGCTTTTTTTGCCGAACAGGTCTCCCATTTGCGCCAAAGCCAACAATCCGTCGAAGCCGCTTATGAGCAGGTAATTGCCGCCCTAGAAGAAGAGATCCGACCCTCAGTACAGCAACTTGAGCAGGATGTAGAATTTTACCAGAGCCAAATCTCCCGCTTCTATGGGGGGCAACGCGAGGTAATTGAAGGTGCCCGTGATGCCGCGCTAGGTAAGTTAGACCGTGAACTTAGGGAATTAGAGGGCTACCAAGAGGAGCGGCTGGACGAGCAGAGCTTAGTACAAGCCGAATTTAAGGGCTTGAACGACCAACGCAGCCGCTTGGAAAATTCGACCGATAACCGCTTTGATACCCTCAAAAGTCAGTTGGCCCAACTTACCGGACGAAGTTATTCTATCCCGCCGCCGCCAGTATTTCGTTCCAATCTTATGCCCGACCCAAATACCGCCCTAACCACCACCGAAGAGGTTTTGCAGGGCTTGGCTGAATTACGGGCCGAAGCTCGCCTCTCCACCAATGCCGTCCATTCGGCCTTAAATCGTTATGCCCGGCTGAGTTTTGAATCATTGGATGACTTAGGCCAACTGGAGCAGGAATTGTCCGATGGAACCAAATGGCAAGCTACTCGCTGGTTGGGCAATATCATTAACTTTCGGCAGAGTGGTCAATTGTTGGCCCTAGCCGGGGAAGTAAGCGATTCGGTGGGAGTCTACCTAGACGCTACCGGGGATTTTGAACGGCTCAACGCCCGCTGGTGTACTCTGGAGACTGCCATCAGCCAATTAGGGCTGGCCTCATATGCTAATCGGCTGGGAGAAGCCCAGCAATATCTGGTCAACCTGAGCGATGCCATCGGTAGCCTGCACAGTAGTCTAGCAATGGCTCCCCATAGCCCTGAAATGGCTCGTCCCGCCACTTTCCAAAGCCTTTATGATCTGGCCGCCGGACTCCAACGCGAACTAGAAGAATTAGGAGGGTTGGCAACTAATATTACACGGGCCGAAGAACGCTTAGAACAACTGGAAGGGGAATTAGCTGAATTAGCCGAATATATTGCTCGCAATAAATCCGAAACGACCCAAGTAACCGAAGAGGCCGCCAGCCGCCTAACCGAAGTCTCCCGCCGCCAACATCTGTTAGAGGACAAGTTGGTCGAGTTGAGAACGGAACGGCTGGAATTAATCCGCGCCCATATTTTAGAGTTCCATGACCAGCGTATCACCACACTGGCCCGCCTAGATGCCGCCGCCGAAGATTTGACCGAAATGGGTGAAACGGGCGATAAAATCCTCAAAAAACATTTAGGCCGAGCAGAACGCTTGTTGGAAGAAGCCCGTAAGTTACGCGAGGGGTTAGAAGGAACAATAGCCGCGATTGTCAAAGATTTTGAGCGCGGAGTAGTAAGCGAACGCACCGTCTTACGCACTAGTGAACTCTTTGTGCCAGTCTGGTTCTTCCAGTTCTGTGAACGCCCCCTCTGGACACGGCGGATGCTGGGCTTTGCCTCCTGTTATTACAGTCTCAACCGCGTGGGCTCCAAAACCCCGGAACCACTTAACCTGCCTAGTCTCGTCTCTTTCATCTTTACCCAACAGCCCTCCACTCGCTACAAGTTGAAAGAAGAGAACGACTTGGCTAACCTAGTGGGTGCCCAAAACCTCGATTACCCGGCAGGCCACATTATGCTTGACCCCGGCACCTTGGAACGGTTGGCGGAAGAGGGCTGGATTAGTCCTTGGCTAAGTAAGTTACTACAACGCGCCTGCCAATGAACCTCAAGCAGGGGCTATTGAAAGTCAAAAGGGATTGTGCTATGATAACTCTACTATAACACTAAATAACCCTTTGTCACGGCAGGCGTACTCCGCAACAAATTCACGATTAACTTGGAACAAAGATCGCGGAACCAACCCCGACGGCTCGGAACGGTTGAACGATTTGCATTATACTATTGCTCAGAAACAAGCAGCGAGAAAGGAGGATGGTCTATTATGACAACAAATTCTACTTCGACAGAACCACCACGCTATTTTAAAACTCATCTCACTCGCTATGACAGACTAGAGGAACATCTCGCTACAGCAGAAGAGTTATTGTCTCAGGTTGAGGGGGCCAGACTTAAACGTCAGATGGAACGCCTAAAGGAGGATTGTGCTTACTAGAGAAAACCTATCTAACCAAGTAGACGGATTTAGAGAACGTTTGAACGGTCAATTACAGAATTGGTCAAATGACTAATGATTGTTGAATAAAGAAGGGGAACCCTGTAACAACCCTAACAAGCGTGAAAAGGAGTAAGAGCTATGAGCCATTACGAACTGGAATTAGCCGAAGCGTCGGAAGATGAGGAGGAGGATGAACCGATGCCAACTGCCGAGCATAGCTTTATTTGCGTCAATATAAGCACAGAACTCAATAATTTTCTTAGAGGTAAAAAGCTGGGTTGGGTCTTCGACAGCACATTGGAATATCGCTTCCCCAATGAAAATAAGGCCGGGAAAAAGGTTTCGCGTTACCCGGATGTCTCGTTTGTTCGGCAAGAACACTTACCCGACAATATCCGCACTTATTTAAAAGTGGCTCCTGATCTAGTAATTGAAGTTATTTCGCCAAGCGATAAGGGTTACGATATTGCCGACAAAGTGGACGAATATCAAAGAGCCGGAGTTCGGCTGATTTGGGTGATACTCCCTGCCAATCGCACGGTAGATGTATATCGCCTAGCTAAAGGCCCTAGGTCACATGGCTATTTTGGCGAAGATGAATTAGACGGCGAGGATGTAATATCCGGCTTTAAGCTTAAAGTGAGTGCTATTTTTAATTATCCGCCTCCACTAAAAGAGACTGGCATAGTTGAAAGAGATCTCAATAGGTAGGGGTTTATTGCATAAACCCAAAGGAGTAAGAGCTATGAGCCATTACGAATTGGATTTAGCCGAAGCATCGGAAGAGGAGGAGGATGAACCAATGCCAACTGCCGAGCATAGCTTTATTTGTGTCAATATAAGCACAGAACTCAATAATTTTCTTAGAGGTAAAAAGCTGGGGCGGGTCTTCGACAGCACATTGGAATATCGCTTCCCCAATGAAAATAAGGCCGGGAAAAAGGTTTCGCGTTACCCGGATGTTTCGTTTGTCCGACAAGAACACTTACCCGTCAATCTCCGCACTTATTTAAATTTGGCTCCTGACTTGGCGGTGGAGGTTATTTCACCAAGCGATAAGGATTACGATATTGCCGACAAGGTGGACGAATATCAAAGGGCCGGAGTTCGGCTGATTTGGCTCATAAACCCTGCCAGTCGCAGTGTAGATGTATATCGGCTTGCTAAAGGCCACCGGGTACAGGGCTATTTTGGAGAAGATGAATTAGACGGCGAGGACGTAATACCCGGCTTTAAGCTTAAAGTAAGTGCTATTTTTGATTATCCGCCTCCGCTAAAAGAGACTGACATAGTTGAAAGAGATCTCAATAGGTAGGGGTTTATTGCATAAACCCAAAGGAGTAAGAGCTATGAGCCATTACGAACTGGAATTAGCCGAAGCATCGGAAGAGGAAGAAGAGGAACCGATGGCTACTTTTGAACATGGTATTATCTGTACCACGATTATCCGGTTACTTGGTAATTTTATAGCCGAGCATAAGCTGGGTAGGGTAGTGGATAGTTCGGTGGAATACAAATTCTTAGAGAGCAAGGAGAAGGGAAAAGGCAAAAAGCTATCCCGCTATCCCGATGTCTCCTTTATTCGGCAAGAACGGTTGCCTCTGAAAATGAGAAGCTATCCCGATATTGCCCCCGATTTGGTAGTGGAAGTCTCCTCACCCTATGACCGAGAGTTTGAAATTGAAGCCAAGGTCAAGGAATATCAAAAGGCAGGGGTAAAACTGGTCTGGTCAATACATACCTACGGTCGTACCGTGACTGTTTACCGCATTAATAATGGTCTGAGAGGTCAAATCCTTGCGGAAACCGATGAATTAGACGGCGAGGATGTAATACCCGGCTTTAAGCTCAAACTGAACGACATTTTTGATTTTCCACCGGAAGAAGGCATTGAAGTATTAGTTGGAATCGCCGAATAAAGTAAAGGTAATAAATTAATGAAGGTTATTTAACAAGGTTAAGTTGGTAAAATTTATTTTTTGATAAATCTAAAGGGGAAGAGGTAGAAGATTAAATGCGTTCTGTGCGATTAAAAGATTTGGAAGCGGAGACCGTCCTGCGGATCAAGCAACGGGCCGCGGGAGCGTTCGAGGGTGTAAACGACCGGGCTCAATCCATTATGGATGAGGTTAAAAAGCGAGGGGATGCTGCTATCCGCGAGTTTACCGCCAAACTAGACGGCGTAAACCTCGATACGTTCGAGGTAACACCAGCAGAATTAGAGGAAGCGTTAAAGCAGGCTGATCCAGCCCTGCTGGACGCAATGCGCCACGTGATTGCCAACCTAACCAAATTTCACAGTACACATGTTAAATTGGAAGAAGAACACGTTTATACCGATGAGGGAATCGAACTCTGGCGCGTCTGGCGACCGATTGAGCGGGTAGGCTTGTATGTGCCGGGTGGCAAGGCCGTCTATCCATCCTCCCTACTGATGACGGCTGTACCAGCTTCCCTAGCCGGATGCCCTGAGATTATAGTCTGCGCCCCACCGAATAAAGAGGGCAATTTGCCCAGCGCAACCTTAGCCGCTGCCGCCCTGCTCAACCTACCCAACCTCCGTATCTTCAAGATTGGTGGAGCGCAAGCTATCGCGGCGATGGCCTATGGAACCGAGACCGTACCAAAAACCTACAAGATTTTTGGGGCAGGCAATAGCTACGTCACTGCCGCCAAAATGCTGGCCTTTGGGCGCGGCTTGGCAAATATTGATATGCCTGCTGGCCCTAGCGAAGTGCTGATTATCGCCGACGATAGCGCAAATCCGGCTTTTGCTGCCGCCGATTTCCTTTCACAAGCCGAACACGCCGACGATTCGGCCTCCATCTTGCTCACCACGTCGCCTAAATTTGCCGAAGCGGTGGGGAGAGAGGTAGCCCGACAGTTGCCCCTGCTTAGCACGGCTGACCGAGCCAGCAATTCCCTAGAACAGTTTGGTCTGATTGCCGTAGTGGATAGTTTAGACGAAGCTATCGAATTTGCCAACGACTACGCCCCCGAACACCTAGAAATCTGTACCGAGAACGCCGAGGAGGTGATGGCTCGCCTCAACAATGCCGGAACTATCTTCTTGGGCAATTTCACGCCTGAACCAAGCGGCGATTATGTGAGTGGTCTCAACCACGTCTTGCCTACAGGAGCTAATACCAAAATGTTTGGCCCTCTTTCGGTGGAGAGTTTTGGCAAGAAGATGCAGGTACAGCGTATGACCCGCGAAGGCTTGGCGGCTATCCGACAGAGTGCCGAAATTATGGCGGCTACCGAAGGCTTACCGGCGCATGGTCGAGCCATCAACATTCGTTTCGAGGAGTAGAACCTGATGTCTGCTACAAACCGGAGCCGGGTGGAAGCGTTGATCCGGCCTGACGTATTCGAGTTTGAAGAATATATTGCCGTTGAGCCTTTGGAAAAGTTGAGCGAAAGGATTGGCATACCTGCCGCTCAAATTATAAAGCTGGATGCCAACGAAAATCCTTACGGCGCGGCTCCTGCAGCATTAGAGGCTATCCGCAACGAAAAGTTTTATCACCATTACCCTGACCCTACTTCCCTCTTTCTGCGGGAGGAATTGGAGCGTTACACGGGTTTTGACAAAGCGCGGATTTTAGTCGGAAGCGGTTCGGATGAACTGCTGGAACTGATTATCAAGCTCTTTATTACGCCGGGCGACCAGCTTATTGATCTCGTTCCCACTTTTGGGATGTATGCGTTTTTGGGCCAACTTTACGGGGCGGAGGTCAAGTCGGTAGAGCGACGGCCTGACGATTATTCGATTGACCCTAAGACTGTTTTGGCAGCGATAGAAGAGCGTACCAAGTTGATCTTTGTCTGCTCTCCCAATAACCCCACCGCTAACCCTTGCCCGGTGGAAACTCTGCGTCTTCTGCTTGAGACAGGCCGCATGATTGTGGTAGACGAAGCCTATTACGATTTTGCAGGTGAAAATTTTGCGAATCTGACAAACGAATACGAGAACCTAATTGTGTTACGTACCTTCAGCAAGTTGAGTGGGCTGGCCGGATTGCGGGTAGGTTATGGTATCTTTCCATTGGCAGTAATAAAACACCTCTGGAAGATCAAACAACCCTACAATGTGACGGTAGCAGCGCAAGCAGCGGCGCTAGCCTCCTTGAAAGAAAAAGAGTGGCTTGAAGAACACGTGGCAAAAATCGTGACCGAGCGCGAACGGCTCTTTGGGTTACTCAAAGAACTGGATGGCCTTGAACCGTTACCTAGCGTCTCAAACTTTATCTTTTGTCGGGTTCACACTGGCGATGCCTATGCCATCAAGCTAGAATTGGAGCAGCGCGGGATTTTCATTCGCTATTTTAACAAACCCTTGCTCAAAAATGCTTTTCGCATTAGCGTAGGTACACCTGAACAGACCACTATCTTAATGCAGCAGCTTCGTGCGATCTTGTATAATTGAATTACAAAGATTGTTGAGAAGATAAGATTAGATTTTTCTTTAAATAAGATAAATAGAAACGGATTAATTATGTCTTGGCATCCTTACAGCAAAGGAAAACGTACCTGGACAATTTACTGGGAGGAGCGTAGCCCAAAAGCTCCAGCCGAATACAACGGCAACCCCGCCGGGGCGTGGGATGTGCTGGAGTTTGAATTGACCGACCCGGATGTATTGGATCGGGACGATTGGCGTAGCCTACAAATCTGGTTGCTGCAACAGTTAACCCCTCCCGGTTACACTTTAAACATCAGTCACCTCTGGGGTCGCAACTGGCCTAACGATGCCCCTTTTCGTTTTGGTCGGCTGAACGATATGCACCACGTTCCGGTAATACTCAGTGGAGACGGTAACAACAAGACACAACCCGGCAAACGCCAAGATTACTATTGGGTACTGGTTCAGACTCCACCCGAAGATGAAAAAATGAAAGATGTGATCTTCTTTCACTCCATTGACCTAGAAGATATTACTTGGATTACGCCGAAACCGCTCACTCCTTTTCCCGACCAGATGTTTTTGCACAACGACACGGCTCTGGCTTGGAACAACAAACAGCTTACCTCTTTTGAGCTAGATGAGATTGTACGCCAAGAAACTTGGGGCCTTAGCGTCACCCGCTACGGTCATGTAAACCTCTTTTTTGTTCGAGATCGGATCAGCCGCGAGGCCATTTGGGACATTCTGCGGCGCGGGGCGGCAGAATATAACTTAGAAATTGAAAGTACCTCTTTTGACAAACGCCCACCCAAACCCTCCTTTTTTAGCGGGTGTTTGGCGGCTCCCTTCGGCCTAGTAGCACTCTGGCTAGAACGAATTAAGGATAAAGAAAAAACACGAGGCCGATAACTATTTTTTCAGGGTTAGAAAAAGATATTTTCCCAATCGTTTTTCTGGCTTGAAGTTCGGCTTGATAAGAGCCAGCATTTCAGGAGAGAAACGACCGGGGAAAGGGGCATAGTTGCCACTTTGTACCAATTGCTCCAGTTCCACTTCACTAGTGTTGTCCGGCACGGCCATTTCCAACATCACACTCTGGTAATGGCCTGCCGCCAGCGCACTCAAAAAGCTTTGCTGTGACCATTGCCCATCTCTAGCAAGCTGACCAAAGACAAACGAATCGTCCAGATCGGTGGGAAGGCGTTGTATCGCCAACCAACCACTATCTTCCACCAACACCGGGCCAAGTGCCGCCAACCGCTTTACCTCTGCCTCCACTTCTGCCCCCTTTTGCCAACTGAGTGGGCCGGGCGTATTTGCGCCATCGGCTAGTAGTGGAAAATGGTGCAATAGAACCAGTTGCCCAAACATCAAGAGTAGAGCGGTTCCAGCCAAAGGTAGTTGCCACCTTTTTGAGCTTAGTAGCAATTTGGGACGAGCCGCCAACAAGCGAGCTATCAGCCACCAGCTTAGTAGCGAAGCCACAAACATAAGCTCAAGGTAATAGTTTAAATTCGCGCCCACTTTACCCACGCTAAAAGTTACCAACAACGCCGCAATAAAATAAAGTGACCAGATACCCGGTAAAGCACTTGTTTGGCCGGTAAAATTGATTAATCGAAATTCCCCGATTAGATAGACCACCGCAAAGAAGAGCAAGACCGGATGAGTGCCAATTAAAAACCCTAGAGCCGTAACGAGCCAATCTATCTCATAAGTTTGACCGTTGTAGGTAACCACGTGGGTAAAAAACTGACCACTGCTAAAGAACTGGAAGAGAACAAGCAGGGTAGTGGTAAGACCCGCAAAGGCTACCGCAAAATAGAGAGCCAGCCTTCGTTCGCGTAGAGCCAAAAAGAAAAAGCAGGCCAAAGGTGCAGCCAAAGCCGACTGCTTGGTAAAGATCGCCGTCGCGCAAAGCAGACCTGCCACCAAAGCCGCCCACGTAGCCCGCCCCACGTAGGCAACATAACGCCGATGGTCGGCGGCGGCAAGATCCTCCGGTGAAAGGCCAAGTTGTCCCACTGCCACCGAGTTGTAACCGGAAATAGTTAGGGGCAGGTTGCGTGGGTCACTGCGTTCTACATAGAGAAAGAGAACAAAGACCGCCGCTAGGCTCAAGGCTACCGCCAACATATCGGGCTTGTACAACACCCCCCAAGCGTAAACCGGAGCAGTGGCAAAAGGAGTGGTCGCCGCGCAAAGTGCAGTACGGCGGCTCAGTCGGATGCGCTGGGTCGTTCCGCTCAAATATACCAACAATTCCTGAGCGCGAGCAGCTTTATAGATCAGAAACCCGGCTAATAGAGCCGCCAAACCTGAAAATAGCCGTCCTCCCACAAACGAGGAGATTCCGGTCAGGCTAATCGGCAAGGCATTGGCATAATAATAAAGCGGGGTATAAATCGCGGCTCGGTAAGGTGGGGCCGAATTGTCTTTGTATAAATAGACCGGATTGCCCTGCGAAAGCTGAAAAACCTCGTATAAAACCGCCCCTTCGCCATACTCAATCGGGTAGGGATAGAGTACGGCAGCAGCCAAGCGGTAGACAAAAAAAACCGCATAAAGCACTAGGAAACAATTAACCAATATCTGAGGTAATCTTTTGAGGGGTCGTTCCCGACGGCTCGGCTTGGCCTTAGCTATTTCCGACAAGCGTTTCTCCTCCCGCTTTATTATATCATTACAGAAAAAGAGTTGGCTTGCTTTAAGCAACAGGCCAACTCTTTTTCTATAGTACAAAAATTACAAACTTAAAGCAAGCGCCAGAACCTACTTAACCTCCGGGAAAGAGAGGAAGAGGCTCGCGGCTACTTCAGTTTGGGTTTGGCTGGAAGCAAAGCCCAAAGCCTTGAACGCCGTAAGCTTATCGGTATAGGCTTTGGTCTTGGTAGCTTGGTCAACAGGCAACGTGGCTAAAGCCAAAGCGACCGACTGCTGTAGATCAAGATAGAGATAGCCCCGGTTATTTTGGGGCAGGCTCTCCTTAACTTGGTTGAAATTAGTCGCGTTTACGCCCTTCAAGAAAGTGCCTTTGCCGTTAACCGAATCAATAATCGCTTGGGTTTGCTCTTCGGAAGAGCTAAAGAAAGCGTAACCATTCGCAATGCCCAAGTTTAAGGTGAGGTTGCCACCGGGCTTAACCGCCTGCTGGAAAGTCACCCCACCAATAGTTTTAGGCTGAAACTTGAGTTCGTTTTTGGTATCCGCTTTTGCAATGGCAGCCGTAATTTTGTCCAAATTAGCCTGAGCCACCGCTTTGTCACTCACTTTGGTCAAGAGGCCGATACCAAGCGGCAAACTCTGCTTGTCACCTTGAGTATAGCCCTTCACTGGCTGAGCAAAGAGGACAAACTCATCGGGGAAGAGGCTGGCAAGATCATTTTGGATATTCAAGCCGCTAGTAGTCTCGAACTTCTGAATACCATCGGTAATCTGCTTACTCTGCTCGCCCATTGCCGCCGCTTTCTTGGCAAAATCAGCGTAGCCACTCTTGCCATCCTGACCAGTGGCAAAGAAGAAAGTATTCTCCGGCAATACATTCAGGATAGTGTTCGGGTTGGCAGGCTTACTCAACCGCGTTTTTACATCCGCTGAAGCCTTATCGCTCTGGTAGGGTTGGTAAGCATCAATACGGAAGCCTCCGGGAGCAATAGCCATCGTGACACCAACATTGCCCAAATATTCAAAGTCCGCTGGATTAAAAGTTACCCCCTTCAGGGCATCCTGTATCTTAGGATCGCTGGTAAATGCCTTCTGTATATTCGGATTGCTGTTCAGGGTCTTGATCGCCCCTTGAACATCGCCGTAGATAAAGGCTAGATAGTCGGCGGGTAATTTAGCCGTCACCTTTTTGTAGGAGTCGGTACTTGCCAAACTCTTATCAGTTGTCCGGTCTAAAGCCGCTTTTACCAGTGCCGGGCTACCGCCGATAAAGAGTTTCGAGTCACTGTAACCAATACTCAGTACTATTGTAAAGAGGCTAATATTCTTTAGAGTGGCCCCATTATAGATTTCAGTCTCGGCGGTCAGATTTAATTTAGCCAGAAAGTCAGTGACAAAAGTTTCAAGTTTGGCTTTGTCTTTGACTGGAGCCGCAAGTAGTAGGGGAATCTCGCCGCTCGGTATTTTATCTTTGCTACTCGCCAGATTAGCCAAAGTGTTCAAATCAGTTAGGCCCAACGCCAACTCATTGCCCAGCCAAGGCTTAATAGTGGTCTCAAAAGAACCGAGATCAAATTGCGCCAGTACATCGAGTTTTGGAAGGGCATCTTTCACTTCGGGAATAGCCGAAAGATAATCTGTTACTTTCTGCCAGCCCTTGATCTGATTACTGCTAGTATCAGTATTAAGGCTGATATAAAGAGCCGTATCTTGGGGAAAGCTCTCGGCCAACGCACTTTTAACACCCAAGTTAGGGCTAGATTTGACATTCGCGGGAGCCTCGCTGGTAAGATCCCCACAAGCACCCAACACGAGGCTGATGCTGAGAAGGGCCACCAAGAGTAGGCTCCACCTTGAAAATCGTTTAAACATGATCGAGTCTCCGTAATTCTTACTAAGAATCCGTTTAAAATTAACCTCCTGTCATCCGAAGCACCTTCAGCAAGTAATTTTAACACGGGAGTTAATTTTATGATTCCCAAGTTACTTTACCAATATGCTCACAAAAGCTAATTATTGCCATATTATGTGCATTGGTATACACTTAAAGCATATACGAGTAGCGGTAGCCTTTTGTTACATTAAAGCAAAGAAAGGAATCTTTGGATGAAATATTCTATGCCCCTACTCCAACGAAGTAGGATAGCTCTATTAATCGCCGTAGTCTTATTCGGGTTGGCCTTGTTAAGTGGCTGCAATGATAGCAGTGTCACACTTGTTCCAGCTACTGCTGCCGTTTCGACTACTGCTACCGTCCCGGCTACTGCTGCCGTTTCGACTACTGCTACCATCCCGACTACTGCTGCACGAACTATCACGATACCAGCCATCACCCCCGTACCTAGCCCGGCCCCGGTAACTGCCCCACCGCTCGGTAGTGCGGAGGGCATTTTAAAAGCCACGGGCTTTAGTGGCGAGGATGCCCACGCCCTGCTCAACGAATTAACCCAACAAATCGGGACGCGCGTAGTAGGTAGCCCAAATGAGCAGAAGACCGCCGATTGGCTAGAGAAGAATTATAAAGCGTTTGGTTATACCCAAGTCGAGCGGCAAGAATTTCCGGTTACCCAAGGTGAAATCCGCAATGGGGTTATCTTTACAGGTAGCGAACCGACTCAAGAGAATGTAAAAGGTTTTGGCTTTTTATTCTCCAAACCAAAGTCTATTGAACTTAAAGCCACCCTAGCGGTTTATGCTGTGGGAGCCGACCTAAAAGGCAAAATCGTGGTGTTGGTGAGCAGCGATAGTTTGGAGCAATTAAAGCCAAAAGTGGAAGCCACCGTGAAAGCGGGAGGCGTAGCTGTAATAATCGCGTCACCTACGGGGCCACTAAACTTAAAAATCTTTGAAGCAAATGAAATTCCGGTAATTGGCGTAGCGACCGATCAGTTGCAAGAACTTCAGCGTATCGCAGGCCAAGCGGTCACGCTAGTAGCTACCTACCAAGCCGCCGGTATGAGCCTTGGTCATAACGTAATTACAACTCGGCCCGGCCCAAAACCTACCGCGCCTGTGCTGATTTTTGGTGGGCATTACGACTCGGTTGCAAATACCGTTGCGGCCAGCGATAACGGCAGTGGTACAGTGATAACCCTCGAATTAGCCAAAGTGCTGTTCAAGAAATTCCCTGAGTATGAATTACGCTTCATCAATTTTAGTGGCGAAGAAATTGGTATGGTAGGTAGTAATTATTATGCTTCAAAACTAACGGCAGAAGAAAAGAAGCGCATTACAGCCTTTATTAATGTTGATTCAGTAGGCGTAGGCGACCGTTTTGTGGCAATTGGCAACCCGGAACTAGTCAAGCTCTCCGTAGGTGTCGCCAACCAAAACGGTATCAAATTGGAAGCTTTTGACCTAAGCGGCACCGGCGCGAGTAGCGATCATGAAGCCTTTACCAAAAACGGTATCAAAGCCGTAATGTTGGGCCGTTGGATTGACCCACAATTGCATCGCCCCGGCGATACTCCCGACCGGGTCTATCCTGAAGCCTTGCTGTTGGGTGGTGGCACAGCTATCCTGACCGTTGAAAGATTAATTGGGGATTAAAATGCTACTTAAATTCCATAATATCTACCCCCTGCCAGTTTTCGGGCCTACCTTTAACAGAGTAATAGGCGGAACTGTCATAATAGCGACGGGCGGCTAGATCCTGCGGGTGTCTCTGCAAAATTTCGGCGAAAATTGCTTCCGCTTTTTGAAATTCGCCCGCCGAATAATTTTGTAGTCCCTGTTCAAAGAGACTCAGGGTCTCTAGCTTTAAGGAGGCTAGAGGCTCCGCATTGCCCTCGAAAACCTCAAAAATCCGCACCGATTCCTTTTTGCCTTTAACCTGCACTTTACCTAGAGGACGGTGGCGATAAGACGAAGAATCCGATAGACCATCGAGCGTTTGTTCGCTGATAATGAGGGTCGCGCCGTACCACTTGGTCAAACCTTCTAAGCGGGAGGCTAGGTTCACGGCATCCGAAATTACCGTACTTTCCATGCGTTGCAGTTCCCCGATAGTGCCAAGTATCAAACTTCCCTAATCGTGATCGGCCTAACTTCCCAATCTTTGGTTATGTTGCAGTTCCCCGATAGTGCCAAGTATCAAACTTCCAGTGTGAAGGCCAATTCCAATGCTGACCGGAGGAAGCCCTTGGCGGAGCGCATTAAAACCATCCAAGTACTTCTGCATTGCTAGGGCCGCTTTCAGGGCATCGTCGGGGGAGGTGGGAAAGAGAGCCATAATCCCATCCCCGATATATTTATCAATGAACCCGTTATACTCACGGATACATGGACCCATTCCGCTCAAAAACCGATTGAGAAATTCAAAATTTTCTCTAGGGGTCATCTTTTCTGATAGGGAGGTAAAGGAGCGCACATCTGAGAACATAATGGACATGTTTTTTTGTACATAATCCCCTAGCTTTACCTCTACAATGCTCTCCCTTTCAAGGAATTGGAGAAATTCGTGTGGGACAAAGCGGTTGTAAGCGGCAGTGATCTTTGCCAACCAGAGATGGGTCTTTATCCGGGCCAATAACTCATTTTTGGAAAAGGGCTTAGTAAGATAATCGTTAGCACCGGAGTCAAAACCCTCCAGCAAATCATTGATCTGGGTCTTTGCGGTAAGCATCACTATGGGCAACTCGGTGAGGTTGTAGGCTTCCCTTATGCGGAGGCAGACTTCATAACCGGAGACCCGGGGCATCATAATATCCAGCACCATCAGGTCGGGCCTAACACCTTGGCCTATCATCTCTAGGGCTTCTAAGCCACCGCCAGCTTGAATAACGTGGTAGCCTTGCAACCGGAGATGGTTTTGGAGTACTTGGAGGTTTACTGGCTCATCATCCACTATCATGATTTTGAAATCTCCAGTGGGTAGATATTCCGGTAATGCTTCGGCAAACTCGGAAAGGCTTTTAGTAATGCCGCCCACTATTTCAATTCTTTTTGGTGAAGAGGTAGGAGCAGCAAGGTTTAAAGCTGCTTCCGCCGAAACCAATGGCAGGGTAAAGGTAAAGCAAGACCCTTTTCCCAGCGAGGACTCCGCTCGAATTTCGCCCCCGTGCAAATTTACCAATTGCCGGGTAATAGTCAGACCCAAACCTGTTCCGCCATACTCTCTTGAGATTGAGCCATCCACCTGCTCAAAAGACTCGAAGATGCACCCTAGCTTATCTTCCGATATACCAATCCCGGTATCGCTTACCGAAATAGCCAGATATTCTCCAACCACCAGTGCCGATACCTCCACCCTTCCAACCACAGTAAATTTGATGGCATTGCCAATCAGGTTGAATAGAATCTGCTGTATCCGATTTTCGTCCGCCATCACTGGAGGGCTATCTGGTGAAATAGTATTAACCAGCACTAGCTTTTTTGAGCCTACCAGTGAACGAGAAAGAGTCAGCACCACCTCGACAGCGGTATAGATCCAGATAGGCTTCTTTTGCAAGCCCAGCTCATGGTGTTTTAGCCGCGAGAAATCGAGCAGGTCATTAATCAAGCTTGCCAACCTGCGCCCACTGGAAACCACCATCTCTAGGTTGCTAGACTGGACTGGAGAGAGCGGCCCGGTAGCACCATCTAGCATTGATTCGGTCAGCCCAACTATGCCGTTAACCGGGGTGCGGAGTTCGTGTGAAGTGTTCGCTAGGAACTCATCCTTGAGCCTGTCCGCCCGTCGAATGGAGACCACCATGTTATTGAAGGAGCGAGCCAATTGCCCAATCTCGTCCAAAGCTCTTATGGGAACTTCCACCTCAAAGTCGCCTTGATCTACTTTCTTGACACCTTGTAGAAGTAACTGGAGGGGACGGGTAAAACTGGAGTAGAAGAGGTAGGGAAAGATTAGCAAAACGATAAGGGTTGCCATCAGCAACAAACCCACCTGAGTGACGATGCTTGCGTGTAGAACAAGCCTCAAGTCCTGATAGCTGTAGCCTACTTGGTAAAAGAGACCCCCTTGCACAAAGTTAAAGGTCTGGAATTGATAAGCGGGTGCGGAATACTCATTGCGGAAGTAGCTACTATCTAGTTTTGGGAGTGGTTGGAGGGCCACTTCTTCGGTGGCTTTCAGCCTAGCCTGCTCCGCGCTAAGGGTCGAGTCTACCTTCTGCAACTCGCTGGCTCGATAGCGAATCGCTTGTTCCTTGGTATATTTTTCCAGTTCTAGAATTTTTTCGACCGTCAGATTGTCCCGCAATAGCACCGGGGTATAGCTATTTGTTTCTTCGGGCAATCTCGAAACAATATAAAGAATCCGGGAGGGAGCATTTGAGATATGTCCCAATTCTAACAGCGTTTTGACATGTTCCAACTCGACCAAAAGTTCCCAGTTATAGCCGTTTAACCTTGTTTCAGCAACCGAGTTCTCCATCAAGAGCATCAACAACAACACATTACAGAGGGTTATTCCAATCAACTTTACCCTAAAGCTAGAAGGTGCCAAAGAATTGTTAAGATATGTTACCACAAATGCCAGCAATAGCACCGCACTGGCATTTGTGTAGAAAAAGACATCGAAACGAGCCATACTCAACGTCGCTACTACTGCCACTATCACGATGAGCAAGGCAAAGGAACGGCAGGCCAAAGCTTCTTTATTGGACGGCATTATTATTTTTTTTACCACCTCTACCAGCAGTGGCAGAGAAAGAGGTTTCTGCTTGCTAAGTGCGGTTGGTTCCCCACTACCCCCGGATAGGGCTACGGTTTTGCGTAAAAAGATAAATACGGCCCACAAATAACCGCAGGTAGTTAAGACCAAGAAGGAGGTATCCAAAGTCAGGCCAAAGGGAGTTATGCGACGCAAGGTAAACCCGTAGTTTTGATAATTGTAAAATTGCTGCCCATTCACCAACACCTCCGGTATATACAGTGCCAAAAGGAGCAAAAAGAGGAAGAGGAAAAGGACTACTACTGCCTTGGACTCAGTCGGGTGAAAGTTGCGGGGAAAGTGGTAGGCAAACATAAGGAGGGGCATGGTACTCAAAAATACCAGAAGTTGCCCACCGAAATCGCTCAAGAGGGCACTCCAGAACGCATCATAAATTGAAACCGAGGAGAAATAGGTAAAATTCAAGAGCGTAAGGATTCCAAACCACCAAGCCAACTGTTTAGTGGAGGCTAACTTGCTTTTCACTCCCGCCAAATAAAGCGTAATCAGAAAAGTTAAGATTAAAACTGGCAGGTAGCGTACCGAGTTAGGCGATAGAAGAATCCAGTGCATATTTTGGCCCCGTTTTATTTAAGAATGCTGATCTCACATCTTCAGCAATACTTTGATATTGCCGCGCCCGAAAGCGGCTTTGCCCTCTTCGAGCGGAAATTCGGCATTAACTAGCGCGTCTACTTCAACCAAGTTACGCTCTAGCAGGGTCACTTCATCCACCACGTAGAGGCTGAGCGGCACATTGGGTGTACCATGCGATTGTACCACGTGGACGCACCAGATGTTTTGCCATCTCTAATCCAGCCTGATTGCCTGTACACTCCACCACCAAATCACACTCCTCAATTTTTTTGGCTAATCACTCTGGTTCTTCTAATTCTAACACGGAAGTTAATTTGGAAGTTAATTTTTTATGATTCCCCAGTTATTTTACCAACATGCTCACAAAAGCTAGTTATTGCCATATTATGAGCATTGACATACACTTAAAGTATATACGAGTAGCGGTGGCCTTTTGTCACATTACCTAATCAAACGAATTAAGTTGAGCCAGTTCACGCCGTCCTGCCAGTCGCAAGCCACTCAGCAGAAAGATATAGACGATTAAAGGCCGGACTATCTTTTCAAGAATAGAGATACCCGGTACCATAGTATCTTGTAAGAACCTATTCCAGTCCAACCTACACTTACCTTTCCAACTCTTCTTTCCTGACTTTTAGAAACTTCTAAGTGCTTGCTTGCGAGTAAGGTGGAAAAGAGCTTATAATTACAAATATGATTTGTCATATCTGTCATAAAGAAATACCTTCAGGTTCAAGTTTTTGCCTGCATTGCGGCACAGCACAGCTTCAGTCGCTCTTGAAGGACTCTTCCAACCTACAAACCGCTACCAATAATCAAGTGGCGGATTCTTCAAAACCGGCTCGGCCTGAAATAGATTGGTTGGCACGTGAAGAGCGGTTGGCAAACCCTGACTTTGACTACGAGGCCCAACGCCAGTTTGGAGGGATAGTTGATCGAGGTATAGGTTGCCTGATGCTCCTTTTTGCGTGGGTGATGGGCCTCGCGATGCTTGTGCCGGGAGTGCCTTTGATGGCAATTTTTGGTCTGCCGCTGGCGGTTATTTTGGCTCCTCTTACCTATTTCAATGTGGGTGATTTGCAGACTCGGCTAAAGGGTAATAAGTTTCTCCAAAAATTACCCGGTTTTACCAGTGGTCAACCTTTAGTATTGGCTCTTTCTGTCTTCTTATATTTGGCGGGTCTTGCACTTTTGTGCTACTTTCTGCTGACCTTTCGCCACTAAAGTTTTTAAGGTTGTTTCCACTTTCACGTCTCTAGCAGTTCCCGCAATTGCGCTGGATAGTTGGTGATAAGCATATCTAGGCCCAGATCCACCATTCTTTGCATATCGGGAAGCTCGTTTACCGTCCAAGTATTGACTAGTACCCCCGCTTTTTTGGCACGTGCTATCAGCACTTCATCTACTACTTTAAAGGGCGGATGCAACGCTCGTGCCCCGGTTAGCTGAAGCAAATGGAAGGGATCAAAACCTAGCGGTAGCTCTTTGGGGCTATAAAGTGCCCCTAACGGCAAGCGTTCGTCTAGGGCGTGTAGGGCGGCGAGTCGGCCTGCATCAAAACTGCTGACAAGCACTTGCTCTATCTCAAAGAGGTGGTGGCGTACCAAAACCTCGGCTACCTTGCGCTCGATTCCGTTGTCGGCTTCAAAACCGGGACGGCTCTTGATCTCTATATTCATCCCTAGTCGTCCCCGAAACTCCTCCAGCACTTCATCCAACGTAGGGATATGTTCTCCAGCGAAAGCTGGACTAAACCAGCTTCCAGCTTCCAGCTTTTTTAATTCCGCCAAGCTAAACTCAACCGGACGAAGGGGTTGACGCAGGTTGGTGGTACGCTGGAGCGTATCGTCGTGCAGCACAATTACTTTGCCATCGGCACTAAGCTGGACATCAAACTCGATCCAGTCCGCTCCCACTGCCAGTGCTTTATGAAAAGCCGCCATCGTATTTTCGGGCGCATCGCCACTGGCTCCCCGATGTCCACAAACTAGTGGCTTTATCTTTTCAGGTCTGGTTTCTAAGGGTTGCATTTTAGCCCTCCTTTCCTGATATTATAATGAAGGTATCTTCTCAATAAGTAGGGGTTGTAGGCTGGCCTATTGAATAAACCCGCCGCAAGTTGGGCGTATGCAATACACCCCTACCACGAAATTTTGAGAGGATACTAATGAAACAGCGTACACTAAACCCAAAGTGGTGATTGGTCCGATTATAACCCAAAGCCTATAGTGGGGCAAGCCCGGTTTTCCCCTGATTACGCTAATTCAATTTACAAACTGGCCCGGTTTTGTTAGACTAATAGAGCAGATGCTCTATTAAAATTTCCAGTCTTTGAGGAGTAAAAGGGTATGCAGACCGTTAATAAGACGGTAAGGGCAATGACGGAACCCCTGCCGATAGCAACCGCAGAGCGGGAGAAATTGGCCCGTGACCTGACAACTATCGTGGGGAAAGAGGCCGTCCTCTGGAAAACTTATGATCTCAAGCTCTATGAATATGATGGCTCGATTGAGAAACATATGCCGGATGCAGTGGTCTTTCCAACCACCACCGCACAAGTGGCCCAACTGGTAAAGTACTGTAATCGGGAAAAGCTTTACTATACCGCCCGTGGAGCCGGAACCGGACTTTCGGGGGGGGCTATCCCGATTAAGGGTGGAGTGCTGATTGCTTTCACCCGGATGAACCGAATCTTAAAGGTGGATCCCGAAAATTTACGGGCAGTAGTCGAGCCGGGGGTAATCAATTTGCATCTGTCGGATGCAGTAGCACCCTATGGCCTCTATTTTGTACCCGATCCGTCCAGTCAAAAAGCTTGTACCTTGGGTGGCAACGTGGGCGAAAATTCCGGTGGGCCACATACTTTGCTTTACGGTGTCACTACTAATCATACGCTTGGTTTGGAAGTAGTCACTCCCGATGGCGAGATTCGTCATTTTGGCGGTAATGCGCCGGATTCCCCCGGCTATGATCTGTGTGGCCTCTTTGTGGGTAGCGAAGGTACCTTGGGGCTAATTACCAAAATTACGCTAAAGCTTACCCCTCTACCACCTGCCGTCAAAACTTTCTTGGCAATCTATGATAGCGTTGAAAAATGCTCCAATACCGTCTCTAGTATTATTCAGCAGGGGGTCATACCAGCAGCTTTAGAGATGATGGATCATATGATGATTGGGGCGATAGAAGCGGCGACCCAAGTGGGCTATCCCACTACGACGAAAGCGGTGCTACTGATAGAATGTGAGGGTTTTCCGCCCGCACTCGAACAACAGGCCAAGGCCATAGAGGAAGTTTGCCGCAAAGAAGGGGTGCTTGAGTTTCGGACGGCCAAAGATGAGGCTGAACGCGAAGCTCTCTGGAAGGTTCGCAAGGGTGCTTTTGGTGCAGTAGGCCGGATGTCATCCGACTATTATGTGGTGGATGGAGTAGTGCCACGCTCGAAACTGCCTGCGGTGTTGGCGGCGATTGGTCAGATTTCTAAAAAATATGGTTTGGCGATTGCTAATGTTTTCCATGCTGGAGATGGCAATTTACACCCGCTGATTATGTTTGATAGCAATAAGCCGAGTGAGCTGGAAAAGACCCTGAAGGCAGGAGAGGAGATCATAAAGCTCTGCGCTGAAGTGGGCGGTACTCTTTCCGGGGAGCATGGTGTTGGGCTGGAGAAGCGCGATATGATGTGCTTTATCTTCAATGAGGGCGAGTTGGCGATTATGCGGTTGGTACGTGCAGCCTTTGATACAGAGGGCTTGTGCAATCCCGAAAAGCTTTTGCCCACGCCGGGGCGTTGCAGTGAAACACACCTTCAGACCGACGGTAAGGCGAAAGATAAGTATGTGCGACCAGAGATAGGGGAGGTCTGGTAAGATTATGACACAAGCACATGAACAGGCCGGACCTGCCTCGATAGAAGAGGCGGCAACGTACTTGCGAAAGGCAAACAGCGCGACCACTCCGGTTGGTTTTGTGGGAGGTGGTACAAAGCAGGAGCCTGGAAATTCCGGCAGTCCGCTCCCTCTAAAAATTTCGACAGGCCGTTTGAACCGCTTAATTGCCTATCAGCCCGAAGACCTGACCGTAACAGCCGAAGCCGGACTGGAGCTTGCCACACTACAGGCGACGCTGGGCAAGCGCGGTCAGTGGTTGCCGCTCGATCCGCCCCGTTTGAAAGGTGAGACGTTGGGAGGTTTGTTGGCAACCAACGCCAACGGTCCAAAACGTCTGCTCTATGGTACAGCCCGCGATTTACTGCTAGGTTGCCAGTTTGTCTTGGCTGATGGCAGTATTGGGCGCAGTGGTGGGCGCGTAGTCAAAAATGTCTCCGGCTACGATTTGCATAAGCTGATGATTGGTTCGTTTGGCACTTTGGGCTTGCTGACCGAAGTAACCTTTAAGGTTTTGCCCCTACCCCAATATAGCGAATGGGCGGCGGCCCTCTTTGAGAAGGCCGAAGATGCCCTAGCCGCCACCCGGCAGGCAGTGCGCTCCAACGCTAGTCCGGTAGCAATGGAAATATTGAACCGTGCGGCTCAGTTGCAAATGGCTAAAAAGACGCGCTTAACCTTACCCGAAGCACCTTACCTCCTCTTTTTTGGAGCGGAGGGGTTTGAAGCAGCGGTGAAAGAGCAACTCCAAGCGGTGACTGCACTCTGCCGGGCTACTGGAGCCAAAAGCGTGATCGAGACTGAGGGCAAGGGTGTTAGTACGGTAGTCTGGAACGGCTTACAGGATTTAGCCGCACAGCCCCTCTATAATTTGCGTCTAAAGTGGAGTGCTACCCTGACAGGGCTACCCTCAGCGGTCAAAAGTGCCGAAGAGTTGGTGGTAAAGCTAGGCTTGACCGACGCGGCCCTCCAAATACGGGCCGGAACTGGACTAGCTTATCTCTATGCCAAACTCCCGGCGGAGAGTGACGCTTTCACCTATCAGGAAGTGGCGCGGCAGATTGAACTGGCCCGTACCCACGTACAACGTCAAGAGGGTAGCCTAGTAGTGGAGCTTGCCCCGGTAGCGTTGAAGGAAAAGTTGGATGTGTGGGGTGGGGCGGGTGATGCCTTTGCCGCCATGCAAGCACTTAAAAATAAGCTGGATCCAAAAGGAATTTTGAACCGAGGCCGTTTCCTAAAGGGTCTTTAGCCCTATTCTCATAGGTAGGGGTTTATTGCATAAACCCGCCGTCGGCTGGCCTCACTTTGGGCGTATGCAATACGCCCCTACCCCGAAATTTTGAGATAATACCTATTCTGGTAGGGGTTTATTGCATAAACCCGCCTTAGTAGTAGGGGTTTATTGCATAAACCCGCCTTAGAAAGAGTAAGATGCGAGTAATCAGTGGCAGTGCTAAGGGACACCAAATAAAGGCTCCTCACGGCATGTCTACGCGCCCGATGGCAGATAAGGTTAAGGGCGCACTTTTTTCTATATTGACCAATTTGCTTTACCGGGTTGATCGGGAATGGGGTTGTGTGCTGGATTTCTATAGCGGTTCCGGTTCAATCGGAATTGAAGCCCTTTCGCGCGGCGCGGAATGGGCCGACTTTGTGGAGACTAGCGCGGGAGTTTGCCGAATTATTTCGGAGAATTTAGAGCATACTCATTTTACTACTAAAGCGCGAGTGAATAACCGAACAGTAGCGGCTTTTCTCAATTCACCTCCCTCGGCCCCCGGTGCTTCGGCGGCAAAACGCGCCGCTGGAGGTTTGCATCGGCGCAAGGGAGGGACACACCGCGAGCTTCCCCTTGACCTTTCACCGTTACCTCCTGTCGAAGAAATTGCGCTACCCACTGAAGCAGTGGTTGCTACCCAAGAAGAATGGCAATATGATATAATATTTTTAGATCCACCCTACGCTGACCCTAAGATTCCTAATACTTTGCTTCATGTTGCTCATAGTGGTCTGGTGAAAAAAGGTGGTTTGGTAGTAATCGGCCATTCGCCCCGTGTGGTGCTATCCGACACTTACGGCGAAGAAATGGCTCAGGATAAAACGGTTCAACTTCATCGTCTGCACTATCGTAGGCATGGCGACTCGGCTTTTTCAATCTATCTAGCAGGTGAGCCTACTGCTTACGGCCTTGGCCCTCAAGCGGAAGAGGAGCAAGAAGAGGTCGAGCCTAGCATGGATGATTAGAGAGGAGACTCTAAGGTGACCCTAGCGATCTATCCGGCAAGCTTTGATCCAGTAACTAATGGTCATGTGGATATTGCTGCCCGTGCCTCCCGTCTCTTTGACGAATTGGTAGTGGCTGCTTTTCATGCTACCTCAAAAAGTAACCGCCTCTTCACCACTGAGGAGCGCCTTGAAATGTTACAAGATTCGTTAAGACATTTACCGAATGTACGAGTGGAAAGCTATACTGGTTTAACTGCTTACCATGCTAGAGAAATCGGGGCTAATGTAATTGTACGTGGCTTGCGTACGGTTAGCGATTTCGAATGGGAACTGCAACTTACCCAGAACTATCGGACGCTGGTTCCCGGAATGGAAATAGTCTGTTTGATGACCAGTCAAAACTACTCTTTTATGAGTAGCAGTATGGTCAAAGAAATTGCCCGGTTTGGTGGTGATATTACTGGAATGGTACCCCCGCAGGTAGCCGAACGACTTTATACGGCTTATGGAATCACAAAATAGGGGCGCTAATCTTAAAAGGGCGCTATCTGGTAAAATAGTGTTATGGACATAGATTATTTAATTGATCGTCTGGAAGCCCTTCTAACGTCGGGTAAGCGTGTACCCCTCTCCAATAAGGTTATGGTGGACGAACAAGAATGTCTTGACCTTATAGATCAGATGCGGACGGTAGTGCCGCAAGAGGTAAAAGCCGCTAAACGAACTTTGCTTGACCGAGAGCGTATCTTGAACGATGCCGAGGAAGATTCCCGGCAGATTATCGGACACGCCGAACAAGAACGTGAAAGAATCCTTTCACACGAAGGGATGTTGGCTGAAACCGAACGACGCAGAGACGAAATTATCGGTGAGGCGACTCAAGAAGCCTACGAACTGAGAGAGCAAGCCCAAGCGATCTACAATGAATCGGTTGGGCAAACTCAAGAGATGCGGGAAGGAGCCAACGGTTATACGATGCAGGTCTTGCAGGAGTTGGAGACCTTGCTAAGTAAACACTTGGGTATGGTACGTAACGGCCTACAAAGTTTTCAGCAACAGGCTCAGCAATATCATGAGCAGATGGAGACTTACCAACGCCAGAATCGGCCCAATTATGCCCCACCCGGCCCACCTCCAGAGACGCGCTCCGCTACCCGTACCCGTGCGGGCCGACCTAATGAGGATCTGCCAACTTCAGCTGAGCCACCACCTACCACCGAACGTCGCCCTGCCGCTAACCCAACTTCACCAGAGCGTAAACCGTCAGGGAGTGGTACTTTGACTAACCGCCGCACTCCTGCCCAGCCACCACCACCCGAACGTCGGACTTCGGCTGCTGGTACTTCCCCCCTAACCGGGCGCGGCGTTACTCCTGTGCCAAAGCCAAATCGTCCCGGTGAGGCCGAAGATGCTGATGGGTTGGATGATGATGATTTCCTAAACCCTGAGCGAGATTCTAACCCGGCTCCTCGGCGTTCCAGTCTACCCAATACGGGTACTAACCGCCCAACTAACCGCAACGACTATTAAATAAGGTTTCCCGTGGGAACTATTACCCCGGCCTACGCTTTGAAGAGGTATGAGAGAAATTTCGATGAGTGAAATAGAGCCTAATAAAAATGAAGAGCCGTTATCTCGCCCAACGCGCTCGCGCTTCAACTTTAGTAATACTCACTTTGAGGTTCCTTCCCAAGAGGCGGTTGAAAAACACGAACCTAAATCGCATGAGGGGCGACACCATCAGAAGATACACCATGCCGTAAAGAGTGGGCCACTAATTTTTAACGTGGCCCAATTGCTCCGTGACCACGAAGGGGCCACCCGTGACCATGAGTATGCTCAGGATCAATTGCACCTGAGCGACCCACTGGACGAAGAAGATACCAGTAGGGATATTACCCATATCAAAGGCCATATTCGCTTTACCAAAGTACGCCACGAGATTTTAGCTAAAGGTTCTGGCTCAGCCGAGATAACGCTTAATTGTGTGCGTTGCCTCAATGATTACCTACAACCGCTTGACTATGAGATTGAAGAGGTTTTTCAGCCTAGCATAGATATAATTACTGGCGTACCAGCAAAGCTGGAAGTCCCTGAAGCTGAAGCCGATTTGAAAATTGATTCTAACCACTTGCTTGATCTAGGTGAGGCCATTCGTCAACAAGTTTTGGTGAGCCTGCCGATGCAACCGCTCTGCCGAGCCGATTGTCCCGGCCTCTACCAATACCTAGATAAGGTTAACGAAGATTATGAGGAGCCCCAAGCGGAGGTAGAAGAGGTTGACCCACCCGCCGACCCGCGTTGGGCCACCCTCTCCAAATTGAAAGTGGAGGATTAAATTCAATACCTTTCAAATAAACCCATGTAGGAGGGATTTCCAATCCCGATGTGAGCAAGTTAAACCCATGTAGGAGGGATTTCCAATCCCGATGTGAGGCTTGGGCAAG
>JACAUC010000348.1 GCA_013390945.1 Candidatus Chloroheliaceae bacterium | reverse complement strand
CGGGTTACGCTTTCAGTCCGGCAGTTTCGGGTACTAATACGGCGATAGATAGTAATCCTAATGCTACTACCGGACTCACGCCGCCTATAACATTGGTGGCAGGGCAAAACGAACCCACGATAGACGCGGGGCTATGGCAGCCTGCTTCGTTGGGTGACTTGGTCTGGTTGGATACTAACCAAAATGGTATTCAGGATGTTGGTGAAACAGGCGTAGCAGGTGTGGTTGTCACCCTCTTTGATAGTGCAGGTAATCAGATAGCGGTCACCACTACCAATGCTTCGGGCAACTATCTATTCACCAACCTGACTCCGGGTACCTATTCGATTGGCTTCACGCCGCCGACTGGATATATCTTTAGCCCCGCTGGACAAGGTGGTAATCCGACCACTGATAGCAATCCCAATATTAACACTGGACGCACCGGGTTAATCAATCTAGCTGCGGGACAAAACGACTTGACCGTTGATGCGGGTATTTTCCCCTCTAGCGCATTAGCTTCTCTTGGGGATTTTGTCTGGCTAGATGCTAACCACAATGGTATCCAAGACCCCGGCGAAGTTGGTGTACCGAATGTCCTAGTTACGCTTTACGATGGTAGCGGTCAGCAAATCGCCCAAGTTCCTACCGATGGGACGGGTCACTATCAGTTTACCAACTTGCGACCGGGCCAATATGCGGTCAATTTCACCGCTCCGGCGGGTTATAACTTTACTTCGCAGGGACAAGGTGGTAACCCGGCTCTTGATAGTAATGCCGATTTTAATACTGGGTCTACACCACTGGTCACTTTGGTGGCTGGTCAGAATGATCCGACCATTGATGCGGGGCTATGGCAACCTGCTTCGTTGGGTGATTTCGTCTGGAATGATACTAACCGTAATGGTATCCAAGATGCAGGTGAAACTGGCATCGCCAACGTAGTAGTCTACCTTTATCGGAGCGATGGTACGCTGCTTGCTACCACTACTACTGATAGTAATGGTTATTACCTCTTTACTAACCTTGTACCGGGTAGTTACTACGTAGTCTTTACCCCTCCGGCGGGTTATATCATTAGCCCACCGAATCAGGGTGGCGATCTTACCAAAGATAGCAACCCGAACTCAAATGGGCAGACGACCACCATTACGCTGGTCAGTGGCGAAAATAACTTGACCCTAGATGCTGGTATGTCTCTACAGCCCAACAGTGGTGGTAGTGGTAATCCTGCGCCCATCACTACTCCTCCAGCCTTTAACCCGCCGAGCGGGACACCGACTCAAACAGTTACTACTACACCAGAGCCAGGAACAGAGACTCCACCAGTGCCTATCGTTACACCTACGCCCGAACCTGATTCAGGGTCTTCAGGTGTTACTAGAACTGTACCTTACATCTTGAAGGTGGCTGATCGTGAAACGGTCTACTCCGGCCAAGTTGTAAAATTTACTATTACCGTTGTCAACCCTAGCAACACCGAGGCTACCAATGTGGTAGTCACCGATAATGTACCAGATAAGTTGGTGGTAAAGGGAGCGACTACTTCACAGGGCAATGTCACTGTTAAAGGCCAAAATGTCACTGTGGACATCGGTACTTTAGCGCCGGGGGCTACCGTAACTATTGTGGTAACGACCCAAGCCAGAGATGGTATTGTGGGCAGTGTCTCTAACACGGCTACGCTCAGTGGCGAACAGGATGGTATATTATTTACCCAATCTGGCGATACTACGGCGGTTGCCACTGTTACCTCCATCCCTAAATTGCCCAATACTGGATTCAAGCCCGCAGAGTCTAATCCGCTCGAACGGTGGAAACCTTCAACCGCTTCAACCGTCCAAGAAGGCGTATCAGACCTTGAAATGTTCGGTAAACCGCTTTCGTCCGACCAAACCACTTGGGCCAATCACGCCAGTTTGCCCGCACTCCAGCCCGGAGCAGGACCAGTAATGCCAGTACGGTTACGTATACCAGCCTTGGGAGTGGATACCGAGATAGAAGGAGTGGGCCTACGGAACGGTGCAATGGACGTACCGAGCAATATCTGGAACGCAAGCTGGCTCAACACTAGCCCTAGACCGGGTGATGTTGGGAACGCTGTCCTAGCTGGACATAAAAACAGTGTACATGGGTCGGCAATTTTCATGGAGTTAGGTAAACTACAGCCGGGCGATAAAATTTATGTTTCCGATATGTACGGCTATGAGTTAACCTTTGAGGTCTTTGATGTGCAGAGCTACTTACTCCAAGATGCACCGTTGGGTCGCATTTTTGGCCCTAGTTCTGAAAAGCAGCTTAACCTGATTAGTTGTGACGGTAACTTTATCCGGGAGCAGCTTACTTACAACAAGCGGATAGTAGTTTATACCCGTTTGAGTACCAACAACTAACTTTCGGTCAGATTGAATCGAACGAGGGTGTTAAGATTAATTAATCTTAACACCCTCTTTTTATGACTATTTCATTAAATTTACTTAACACTAACCCTATCACAAATGTATTCAAAATTCCGATGTGCTTTAGTTCATAAAAACGTGATACTACTTAATCCAAAATTAATTATGGCTAACTCTAAAAATTAAGTCCACCTTAGAAATTGGTTTTAGCTAAATTGGTTTTATGGCAGAAAACAAAATCTCCCTAAGCCGATTCTCTAAAGCAACCTCTTTGCTAGGGTAAGCAGTCAAAGCCTCCAAATCATCGGCGTAGGAAATTAGCGATCCAGGATATAAAATAGCTGCGTACCTTACTACTCTTTCACCTTGTAGATCTCGAATAGCATCTCTGTAGGCATGCATTTTATCAATATCAATTTTCTTAGGCTGACCGCTTGGTGAGCCATCTTCGTCTTTTTCAAGATAGTCGCCATCTAGCTTATATTTTGGGTCGAATAAGTAGACTTGAAGAGATGTGCTATTAGGTCGTTTAATTTCTAGTGATATGTCAGGGCGCTGTTCAAAACTAATGCTCCTTAGAGTACTCTGCTTACCATAACTACGCTCAGGAATCAGTTTAACTATAATTCCAGATTTAGGGTGAGTTAAAACTATTACAGGTTCATTCTGAGGCAAAGTATCTAAATAAAAGCCAGAAGCATCCCTTTTGAGTAGTTGCTGTTTTGTCTCTTGGTAGCCTAGTTCCGCGCCTACTTCCAATAACATTTGAATTACTTTTAGGGTTCCCCAAAGCTGATAAAGGTGAGGCAAATTTTTAAGTGGAGCATCTAAGGCGGGTTCTTCCAAGCGAACCGTAACATTACGGTGAAACTCTAAGTAGCCTTCTAGTGCTGCCCGATAAGGAGGACGTTTCAGTAGAACCATAGTGAGTTGAGTAGGCACAAATGAGGGTAGTGTAACTTGATCCAGAAAAATTGCCTGCTGTCTAGCACGGCGCAATTCAACGGAGAGAGATTCTAATTCAGTCACTAGCCCAACTTGGAGCTTCTCAAGAGGTATCTTAGACCTTAATAGGTGTAATAACCGTATTAGACGGCGATTAACCTGCTCAAAAAATATATTGACGAGACGATTCTCGTATACATCCACATTATGCTCTACGCGAGTATCTATTACATGTTGAGGTAAACCTTTGCTATCCAAATCATATCCACGCGAAAGCACTTGGGTTAGGCGAGCCGGGTGTGGTCTACGGGCTTGTTCATACCGTACCCAAGGCTCCTTTGCTTTGAGAATCTGGTGTGGATTAGGAGCTAACTCATTAAGAATTGTTACTAACCCCGGTCGCTTAGAGCTACCCCGAATGGCTCGCTTCAACCGGGCTATTTCTTGACCTAAAGTATTTTTAGCGGGTGGCAAAAATTTAATCTGCGCCAAAGCACCCATACGTTGTAGATTCAGCGCAATAGCTGTAGGTAGTTTGTTCTCTAAATCTTCCAATAATTGATGGTAAGATTCTTGGCTAATTTTACTAGGTAAGATGGTAACAATTAACTTCTCTTTAGTCTGGTCTTCTAGCTTTAACTCTAGCTGATAGTGGCCCGGCCCACTGCGGGGCCAATCAGCTAGAACACGTTTGGTACCTTGAACTTTTTTGGAATAAAGCGAAAGTTCTTGGCCTTGACAGCATAGTTGTAATCCTTCCCAATCCCCGGCCCTGCCTAGAATCTCAATTAATGCTGGCATCCATTCAACTGGCCCTGCAATAGGCTGACCTTTAGTTTCCAAGAAACGAAAGTTAGGGTTGGAAGAAAGAGACAAATCCATGTTGACAGAATCCTTCGTACATTTGGTTAACTTTAGTATGAACCAAGAGTAAATTGTTATCACTTAGATCAAGCAATTGTTCCAAAGCAATACCTAATCTAGGATCGGCCCCTTTGAGTTTGGGCAATATTTTGTGTAGTAACTGTTCATCAAGAGCTTCTCCCCATGGTACACCTAATTCCTCTGCTTCTTTCACATAAACTTTAATTTCATCTATTACTCGAAAAGCGAAAGGTGCTACTTCACGTACCGCATCCCAAACTTGCAATAACAAATCACTATAAGGCTTACCTGCTAAATGAGTTTGTAAACTCTCACGTGAAATTCCCAACTCTATTAACTGGGCACGATCATAAACTTTATCGGAAAACCCATGTGTAGTCTCGTCTATATTAACCGTACCAATAAAATAGAGATTGGAGGGTAATAACACCTCTTCACCGGGAGCAAGCTCAATAGTAGTACTAGGGTTACGAGTACGTACCTCCATAGCAGAGAGAAATTTAGCAAAGTAATACTCGACTCGTGCTAAGTTCATTTCATCTAAAACCAAATGGTAAGGTTGAGGAGGACGTTCTTCCTCTTGGGCGGTCGTATACTCAACTGCGGCATCACGAAGAAATCGGCTAAAAGGCGTGTCGTGATATTGCTTATCCAGTGGATTAAAATAACCCAGCAAATCTTCATTAGTATTCCAGTTAGGAGCAACGGCCACTAACTGGTAGTCGGCCCCTATAGCTTTAGCATAAGTCTCGGTAAGCCAAGTTTTACCTGTACCACTAATAGTTACCAGAAGCATAACCAAATATTGCATCGGTTACATTCTAGTCTTAACC
>JACAUC010000347.1 GCA_013390945.1 Candidatus Chloroheliaceae bacterium | reverse complement strand
GCGTATGGCATACGCCCGCGCTTCCGCAATCGGTAGGGGCGTATGGCATACGCCCTCGATTGGGCGGGTTTATTCAGATGATACCCCTAAGTTAGCCCTTTAGAATCTTGATACGGTCTCCATGGTTGAGGACGCGCTTCCGCAAGCGGATAGTTTTGGGGGTTACTTCCACCAGTTCATCATTTTCGATAAAATCGAGCGATTGTTCTAGGCTCAGCACAATTGGCGGCGTAAGGCGTACCGCAATATCGCTGGTAGAACTGCGGATATTGGTCAACTTCTTCTCTTTGCAAACGTTGACCGGCATATCGCTCTCCCGACTATTGATCCCGACAACCATCCCTTCGTAAACGGGCGTACCCGGCTCGATAAAAGTTTGGCCGCGCTCTTGGGCATTAGCCAAGCCATAGCCCGTCGCTGGTCCTTCGTCGGTAGCCACTAGCACCCCGTTTCGGCTTTGGCCCATCTCTCCGTACCAGGGTTCGTAGCCCGTAAAGAGGCTTGCCATAATACCATTCCCGCGCGTAGCGGTCAGAAAGAGGTTGCGGAAGCCGATCAAGCCGCGCGTGGGGATACTAAATTCGAGGCGCACCCGGCCCTTGCCGTCTGGCTGATATTTTACCATTTGGGCTTTGCGCTTGCCCAAAATTTCGATGACACCGCCCTCATATTGCTCATCGGTATCAATAATAAGATGCTCCACTGGCTCCATGGTGTGACCATCAACTAGCTTCTTGATAACCTCTGGCCGCGAGACTTGGAACTCATAGCCTTCGCGCCGCAGGGTCTCGATCAAAATCGAAAGGTGTAGCTCACCCCGGCCTGCTACGAGAAAGACATCGGCACTGTTAGTCTCGTGTACGCGCAAGGCGATATTGGTATCTAGCTCGCGGTAGAGCCGATCCCGAATCTGGCGGGAGGTGCTATAAGTACCCTCGCGCCCACCAAAAGGCGACGTGTTAACCCCAAAAGTTAGCTGAAGGGTCGGCTCCTCGATGGCAATGAGCGGCAAAGCGTGAGGCGCGTCCGCATCGGCAACCGTCTCTCCAATCATAATATCGCCCAGTCCAGTCACCGCCACAATATCACCGGCACTAGCCTCCGCTATCTCAACCTTACCTAGCCCTTGGTGGGTATAAACCAACCCCACCTTCTGACGAGTGACCACCCCTTCGCGGTTAATTCGGCTAACCGGACTACCCGCCTTAATAGTTCCCCGGTAAATGCGCCCCACCGCAATTCGACCGACGTGGTTACTATAATCAAGACTTGTTACCAACATCTGTAGCGGCGCATTATCCTCAATCACCGGGGCGGGTACATAGCTCAAAATAGTATCAAAGAGAGGAGCCAAATCGGTAGCCTCCCCAATTGTCGCTGGGTCTAAGGTAGCCAAACCCTCTCTAGCCACTGCGTAGACCACCGGAAAATCTAATTGATCGGCATCGGTCGCCAATTCCAAGAACAAATCTTGGGTCATCTCCAGCACGACGGCGGGCCGGGCAGTAGGACGATCAATCTTGTTAATAACCACAATGGGCTTTAGTCCCATCTCAAAGGCTTTGGTCAGCACGAAGCGGGTCTGAGGCATTGGACCATCTACGGCATCCACCAGCAAAAGGCAACCATCGGCCATATTAAGTACGCGCTCCACCTCGCCGCCAAAATCGGCGTGGCCGGGCGTATCAATAATATTAATTTTGACTCCCTTATAGTTGATGGCGGTATTTTTGGCAAGGATAGTAATACCCTTCTCCCGCTCCAACTCATTGGAGTCCATAATTAATTCGCCCACTGTCTCATTCTTACGGAAAATATTGCTCTGCTTGAGCATCCCATCTACCAGCGTAGTTTTTCCGTGATCAACGTGGGCGATAATGGCGACGTTGCGAATATCGTCGCGGCTTTTATGTAACACCTAAAAAGACTCCCTATATCTAATTCCAAAATTTTTTCCCATTCTTCACCAAAATACATTTTACCACGAAAAGAAGCAAGCCGCATTGCCAGAAAGCCCTAAATTGGCTATAATATTAAAGTAGCAATTTATCTCCGGCATAAATCTACCTGCCTTGCAGGTAAATCAGCACAATTTTACTATTTTAGCGAGAGATGAAAGCAAGATTATGGACTACTACCAAAATTCACCGCATATTCCGAAAGTCTTTATCAGTTGTTGCAAAGAAGATGAGAAGTGGCTAGAGCAACTCAAAAAGCATTTGAAGCCACTGGAATACGCTAAAGAGCTAAAGGTTTTCGATCATAAGCAGATTGAAGCGGGTGAAGATTGGGAGAATGAAGTTCAAAAAGCGGTCTATTCGGCGGATATTGCTATATTACTGATAAGCGTGGATTTTCTTGCCTCGGATAATATACATAATTATCACCTGCTTCTTTTAAAAGAGGTGGTTAGAGTGGGAAAAATAAGCGGCTTCTTGGTAATTGTCAGCGATTGCTGGTATGAGCGCGATCCTGAAAGTTTTGTTCAATTCCAAGTCGCCAACGAGATAATAAAAACGGCAGATGGGCAACCCAGACCTCCCCTAAACGCGATGGGGCCAAAAAACCAAGACGCATTTTTTACCGAGCTAACCAAATATATTCATAAAGAATTTGTAGAACCAGCCAAACTAGACAATGAGCCACTCCCAGAGGAAGAAGAGGTTATTGAAGGCGAGACGGTCGGGCCAAGCTATAGTTCTCCGGTAGGGGAAGAATTTACCAGAACTAGGTCGAAAATAGGTAGATTGCTAAGTCTGGTAATTACCTTATTAATGGCCTTTCTCTTCCTTGGGTTCTTATTCGGTCTAACCAATACCCACGATAACCAAACATCTTCTCGGCCACTGGTCGTTGTCGGCACAATATCATCAGTCAATCCGGCTATTCTTAGACCGAACAGCATTAGCACTGCCGCTAAACCAGAAGACCCGGACGGGATGGTCTCGGTCGCGTGGTCGCCCGATGGTAAAATTTTGGCGGCAGGCTCTGGCGACAAAAAGATTCGTCTGTGGCAAGCCGATGGCACCCCCCTCGCTACAGGCGAACACACTGACCGGATTAGCAAGGTGGCATGGTCGCCCGATGGTAAAACCTTGGTTTCTAGTGCTAGGGATAATACGCTACGCCTCTGGCAAGCCGATGGCAAACCCATCACCACCATCAACCTCCCGGCCTCCGTTGGTTGGGTTCAGACGGTCGCGTGGTCGCCCGATAGCAAGACTTTTGCCACTGGCTCAATCAGCAATACAGTCGGTTTGTGGGGGGCCGATGGGACGCTCCTCAAAACCTTAACCCGACATACCAATTGGGTGCTAACTCTAGCGTGGTCGCCTGACGGAAAGTTGCTCACCTCCGGTTCGCTCGATAATACGGCTCTGCTCTGGCAATTGGATGGTACACCCCTCGGCGAGCCTTTAGTACATACAGATTTGGTCAGTCTCTTGGCATGGTCGCCGGATGGGAAGACGCTGGCCTCCGGTTCTTGGGATGGAGCCCTACGTCTGTGGACGGCAGAGGGTAAATTAATCACTACGCTGACGGGACATACTGGCAGGGTTAACACCGTAGCGTGGTCGCCCGATGGTAAAACGCTGGCCTCTGGTTCTCAAGATCACACCGTGCGTTTGTGGAGCGTCGAGGGAAAATCCCTCGCGGTAAAGCAAGAACATACCAGCGATGTCTATATTTTGGCGTGGTCGCCCGACGGCAAAATGCTGGCCTCCGGTGCTTGGGATAACACGGTACGCTTGTGGCGGAGCGACGGAACCTTTGACCAAATTTTAACGGGCCACTCCAACCGGGTCAGTTCCCTAGTCTGGTCGCCCGATGGCAAAACCTTGGCCTCCGGTTCGGAAGATAACCAGATCTGTCTGTGGAGTTCAGAAGGCAACCTCTTGCGTACTCTCAAGTAAACAAAAGTTTGTGTTATACTTTTTGTAGGGGCGTATTGCATACGCCCAAAATATGCAGAAATTGGATAGAGAGGTTGCCAAAATTGCAATATATTGATCTATTCTGTGGTATTGGTGGATTTCGTATCGCAATGGAGAATGTGGCAACGGCGCGAGGCGTGGAGGCCCAATGTCTCTTTTCTTCCGATATTGATACCGACGCGCAACTCACCTATCAGGCCAATTTTGGCGAATTACCCGCAGGCGATATTTGCAAAATCTCGGCTGATGCTATTCCTAACCATGATCTCTTGTTGGGCGGGTTTCCCTGCCAACCCTTCAGTATAATCGGCTCGCGGCTCGGCTTTGAAGATACTCGCGGCACCCTCTTCTTTGAAATTGCCCGTCTAATTGACGCTAAAAGGCCAAGGGCTTTTCTCCTAGAGAATGTCAAACAACTAGTCGGTCATGATTCGGGTCGCACTCTACAACGTATTTTGCAGGTACTTCAAGTGAGATTAGGCTATCAAACTTGCTATAAAGTCTTAAACGCCCTAGACTTTGGTTTGCCGCAGAAACGCGAGCGGGTCTTTATCGCCGGTTTTCGGGAGGCCACTCCTTTTACATGGCCGCGCGGTGGCACAATACCGCCCCGTCCCCTTGAAGAGATTTTAGAGCCAGAGGTGCCAGAATCTTATTGGGCCACCGAAACCATTAGAGCTAACCGTTTAGCCCAGCGTGATAAGGTGAAGACCCACCGCACGATTTGGCATGAGAATAAAGGTGGTCATATTAGTGCCTATCCCTACTCTTGCGCGTTAAGAGCGGGAGCCTCCTATAACTATTTGTTGGTAGATGGCGAACGAAGGTTGACCCCTCGCGAGATGCTAAGGTTACAAGGCTTTCCAGAGAGTTTTAAAATCATCCGCAACTATAGCGCAATGCGAAAGCTAACAGGCAACTCAGTGGCAATTCCCGTTGTTCAAGCCGTATTGACTAAAGTACTGGAGGCTCTTGATGAAACCGAGCCGCCCATGATTCAGACGAATTTTTTAACAATCGGAAATAAATTTTTATCCTAAACGGAAATTGAACGATGACAGAAGAGGCCAAACCAACCGATAGTAGCCCACTAACCCACTTCAATGAAGCAGGCCGGGCGCGAGTGGTGGATGTATCGGC
>JACAUC010000346.1 GCA_013390945.1 Candidatus Chloroheliaceae bacterium | reverse complement strand
GAGGAACTTAAAACATCTGACCAGTAAGCATCATCAAGCTGAAGATTAGACCGCTCTGACCAAGCCGAAGCTTCCTGCTGATACTGGTTCCAGAGTAGATACACATTTGCCACGATATAGGCTTGACCCGGCGATAAAGCAGGACTGATTACCTGCTTACCCTCGTCTAAAGAACGCCACCTTTCTACCTCAGTCCGGCTCATTCTCTCACCATAAATCTTGAGCAGTGCCTCACCACCAGAAGATTGAAAAGAAGCTTCAACCTGATCGGGATAAACCACACCCATTAGATCACCCACACCCGGCTCATTTTTGAGGTCATAGCCTAAAATAACCGGATTACCACTAAGATGAGCGGCAATTATGCTATCCAAATAAAGCAGATTGGATAGATGACTCTCGCCGTAATCGGCCAGAGTTATGAGAAGCTTCAAGTTATAGCGGCCTGCCAGTTCAACCACTCGATCAAGCTTATGAAAATCTCCGGCCAATAAATCTTGAGCTAGAGCCAATTGCACAAAGATACGCAAACTATTGTAGCCCGAATTTCGGGCTATTCTAAAATCATCCTCGATCAAAGCTGGGTCAAAATAAGCATCCTCCCACATTTTCCAGCCGCGATCCACGTAGCCCTCGTAATTTATACCAGCAATCCACGTTTGGAATACACCTTTAGCTTTAGAAGGAACCAACTCAGTTTGAGCTAAGACCGGAGCAGGAACCGAAAACATCGCTAAAATCCAGGTCAAACAAAAAAACAGCAGGCTCAGTTTATTGAGCCTGCTGTGCAACATTGGTTGACCGATATTTTGACTTTTTCTAGGAAAAACTCTCAAAATCAAAAACAACAACTTTCCGTACCCCTTTCCTAGCACTCACTAGCACTAAACTCCTCGGCGACTGAAGACCATAAAGCTACGACGTGATACAAAAACGTGGGCCACTAGCATCAGAAGAAGGCTCACTAGCAGGCATATAAAAGCCCTAATTTCCCAAGAGGAACTTGTATCAACCCTGCTAGAACCTGAAGAAGTAAGACTCAAAAATTGGGTATCTACTCCGGTTTGGGCAGAGACTACCGTCATTCCAGAGCCAGCATTAGAAACAACCGCACCAACACCCACAGGAGTACTCTTAACAAATAATACAAGACCCAAAGCGGGATACGCTTTTCGAGTAGGAGTAGGAGCAACCACCGTAGAGGTAGGAGTAACCACTGGTTTATTAGTAGGAGATGCAGTTGGCGAAGGTAATAACACTGTTGACAAAGGCGACGGAGTAAGAACTTTACTAGTTGCCGCCTGAGTAGGAACTAAAACCGTAGACGGAATATAGGTAGCAGTAACCGCAGGAGTAAGTTTGGTCGCTGCTGCCCCAACCGCAGCCGTAACACTGGCCTGATAACGAGTGTAATAAGCCAGAGCAGTAGCCGTAGCAGCCGAATTACCAGCAAATACGGTTTGCGTAGCTACCCCATTCCTAGCACCTTGAGTTTGAGTTAGATCAGGAGCAGAAGTAGAAACTTGTGTTTGAGTGGCATAAACCGAAGTTGGTGTCGGTGTCAATGCTTGAGACAAAGTAGCCGTCGGTTGAATAGTAACTGTCGAAATACTTGTCCTAGTAGGTAACACCGTATTCGTTGCATTAGCAATGGCCGTAAAGGTACTTGTACTGGTACTGGTAGGCAAGGCTGTAAAGGTAGCTGTTGGCAACGGTGTCGGCGTAAGGGTAGCAGTTGGCAACGGTGTCGGCGTAAGGGTGGCTGTTGGCAACGGTGTCGCTGTAAAAGTAGCCGTCGGCAACGATGTCGCTGTAAAAGTAGCAGTTGGCAACGGTGTAGGGGTAGGTGGTAAACTGACACCATAACTAGTTAAAAAGGCAGTACGATCTAAAGCAAGAGCCGCAAAAGAAACAGTACTGCCATCACTACCCAAAGCCGCAACATAACCGCCGCCATTATTGGACAAAACCATAGCAGTTTTAGAACCACCAAAGGCAGGTTGAGCATTACTAGCTGGGGCATTGGCTAGAACATATAAAGCATCCGAACCAGAACCCGGAGAAGCGACAGTATAGCCAACCCAAATCCTACCATCTGCTGTACCAGCCACACCCATTGAACTAGTAGAAATACCAGTACCAACTGGAGCAATATTATCCTGATTAGTAACCCATTGCTTAGTAGTACCATCCATATTCACGAAGCCCACACTATAACTAGAAGCACTATTACTATAGGTTCGATAGACCACGTAGACATTATTGGAACCATCGGTTGCTAAAGCCATCTGAATAGCGTTATTAAACGAATCAGCCGCCGCCACAGGGGTTATATTTTGAGGGGCAGTCCAAGTACCACCAATAAGCGATCTAGCCCAAACATTCCCTCCTTTAATATAGGTAACATAAGAATTTCCACTAGCATCTACCACTAGATGAGGAGACACACCTGTACCCGAACCCGGATCAGAATCTACCACAAAGAGACTACTCCAAGTAGTACCACCATCCGTACTCTCGAAATATCCCACTTGTCGAGGATTAACCTCCATAACCAGATGAAGAGTATTACCCACCGCATAAATATCAGGTATGCCGCAAGCAGCACCACCTAGAAAAGCAGTGCCAAAATTGACCACTGCGCCAAGATTACCCGCAGCATCTATTTTAACGAACTGGGTCTGAAGCCCAATGGCTGTTCCCTCCTGCCAAACTACATACAAATTAGAGGCACTATCAAAAGTGGCACTAGCTTTCTCGCCGCCACCCGGCCCCACCAACCGAGGAACAAAACCACCATTCTGGTCGGCGATAAAAATACTACCTCCGCTACCGTTTAAGCCACCTTTATTTTCACCAATCACAAATAGATTGCCATCGCTGGGCCGATTTCTAAGTACAAAATTAGTCACCGACGGAAGCAACACCGGAGCATTCCAAGACCCAAGTGCGGCCTCTACTACATTGAGACCAATTTGTTGACCTAACCATAAGAACGAAGACAAACTAAATAAAAGAGAAAAAAGGGAGAGAAACACAAAACCATTAAACAGCCAGCTTCGTCTCCAAAGCTGAAGCAAAAAACCAAAACCAGAAGGTTGCCTCATCATTAATAACACCGCCTTCAACACATCAAAATCAAGATCAAGATCAAATTTAAAAGCGTGTAGCTCTCTCTCTAAGAAGGAGAGCTACACGCTACAAACTGGAACAGAATATAACTAGCGGTGACGAGAACTAGAACCAGAAGAAACAGAGCGAGACCGCCACCGCCAAAGGCCATAACCACCACCGCCCACAAGCAGTAAGAAGATCGTGCCAAAACCCAAAACCCAAACCATACCAGAGTTACCACTACCCAAAACCGTACCATTCAACCCATTGGTGAAGAAACCAGTTTGAGCAGGAACCACCGGAATAGTTGGAGTAGGTTGAGGAGTTACCGTAGGTGGAGGAACATCCTGAAGCAAAGATGTAATTGTTGGATCATTTACCGCTGGTGTCGTAGGATCATCCGACGGCAGCCGATTATTCGTCAATACCGAAGTCTCCGACGAAGAAGCAAAAGCCTGATTCTCCACCCGCCCGTTTGTAAAATCGGTCAGGTTGGAAGAAAATTTAGCCTGAAACTTCACCACCAATGCCTGACCTATCTCCAGTCGAGGGACTTGAACAACTAGTAAACCAGTCGAAGTATTTAGACCCGGCTCCTGAGCTATCGTAGGTTGGGTAGTCGTCAAAATACTACTCTGACCAACCAACACATTAGCTTGAGCTTGACCTAAATAAATCGTACCCCTCATATTCGGCGCACCATCATTGGCCGAATAATCGTAGCCATCCGTGAAATTCAGATTAGTCAAGGCTTCTTTGCCCGTATTCGTCAAAGTTACCGTGTATTCTACCGTATCCCCAAGACGTGCTTGGTTAGAAGGCTGATTAGTTATGGCATTGCCAGAAGCCGACACCACTACCCTAGCCGTCTTGTTTATTTGAATAAGCGGAATAATCACCTCAACGGGTGGTGCGCTAGGTGTAGAAACAGGGCCACCCTCCACTGGCGGAGTAATCAAAGCAGTATTGTTAACAAAAGAACCGCTCGTTGCCGTTAACTTCACCCGCGCCTTGAAGGTTAGCTCAAGGACACCACCACCTTTCTGCGGTGCAGCCGGAATTACCAGATTATTCCAAGTAATCGTCCTCAACGCGGCATCATAACTACCACCATTCGAGATTTCAGTTGGTGGGCCGTCCAAATTAGCATCCAACACGTCCCGGATAGTTACACCCGTCGCACTAATCACCCCAGTGTTTACCACCCGAACAGTATAGACTAACCAATCACCGGGATTAGCCAGCAAACTAATCGGAACCGTAGCAGTAAACACAGGTGCGGGTAATACAGGAGTGGTCACACCAATGGTAGAAGATACCGCCAAAGAAGAGATGATAGCTACACCTTTGATCGAAGAAGAAAGGTCTGGCGTACCAAAGAAAAGATCAGGTGCTTGCGCCGTATTACCAGAACCACCCTCCAGCGGCGGAGAAATCACGGCCCCATTTGAAATTACATACGGCGGTGGAGTGCCAGAAGGCATTAACACCATCACATGAAAACTCAAAGCTCTCTGACTATTAGCTGGTACAGAAATATTTGACCAAGTAATCGTCCGAGTAGCCGTGTCATAGCTACCACTATCCGAAATAAAGGAGGGCGTGTCCAAATAGCCCAACACTAAAGTATCGGTCACTACCATACCAGTAGCATCCCGACTACCACTATTAAACACCGTTATCGTATAGGCCACCACGTCACCGGGCTGAGCCTGATTACCCGGCCCACTCTGACCCGTGACCGACTTCAAGGCTGAAATAACCGAAGTAGTTAAGGTTAAATCCGGCGCAGTCGCTATTTGACTACTACCAGTGCCTCCCGGCGTTCTATCAGTAACAGTCGCCTGATTGGAAATTAGAGTACCACCAGCTAAACCAGTCTTAATCGTGGCCTGATAAGTTAGCACCACCATTTGACCAGCCGACACTGAAAGGCCCGTCCAATTTAAGAAACTACCATTAGAAAGGGAAGAA
>JACAUC010000345.1 GCA_013390945.1 Candidatus Chloroheliaceae bacterium | reverse complement strand
CCCGCTCAGAAGGCGGTTGCTTGATTCCAAAAGCAAACCTGAACATCTATAGCATCCTGACAACCACAACTAGCACACTTCCAGTCAATGAGGCGGGGTTGCTCCGCGTTTAAGCGTGGGCTACCTTTCTCTCGTCCCAATTTAGTGGTCAGCTCTTGCTCGAAGAAATCATTGAACAAGGGTAGCATCGCGACGAGGGCGGCTTGCTGGGGATTTGACTTTGGATGGCTTGCAAGGTCAGACTGCGTTCGTCGGCCTTTAATTTACCTTGAGAAAATGTTACACTGCTCATACTGGATACTCCTGTGATTTTGTTAAATTTTAGATAATCTAACTTTACCACAGAGTACCCAGTTCTGCTTGCTTGCTTACCTAGTCCTTACCCTTAGAGTTCGATACGCTATCGAAAATTTGGCAAAAGTTAGCGTAATAACGTGGGATTGTAGTTACTGGCTTGTAATCCACCAGCTTGCCATAATCCCATTCGATACCGCCTGCCTCAAAGTGGGCTGAAAACTTCATTTTATTTATGTTAACTCATTCGCCAACAGCATCATGAGATGATACCTCGGTAGGGGCGTATTGCATACGCCCAGTTGAATACGCCCAACACATCTATAAAGCGGCCAGTTCTTGTTTTAGTTGCATCGCATAACCCTCGGCGGGATTAATTTTTAGGGCTTGCTCAATATCGGCGCGGGCCGCTTCCAGATAGCCCATATTTTTATTAACCATTGCTCGCGAAGTATAGAAGTCGGTGCGCCGGGGTGCTTTTTCAATTAGACGGTTGTAATCCTCCAGTGCCCTCCGGTAGTCGCCCATCTGACTTAAAGCGTAGGCTCGATAATCGAGGTAGTCAAGATCGGTTGGTTCGATTTGGAGAGCTTGGGTAAAACTTTCTACAGCGTGTTTATACTCCTTACTTAGTAGATAGGATTTACCCTCTTCAAAAGCGGCGTAACCGGGCCGATTCTTGGACAATTTTTCTGCCTCGCGCTGCCTTAGTTCGGCTTGTTGGCGAGGAGTCAGAGAAGGCTTAATGGGCGACACGGCTTGTTTATAAAGGGCGATTGAACTACTAGCAATCCAGTAGGCAATATAAATGGTGAAGATCAGATTAATAAGGTTGGATAAGCCTGCGCTAAAGTTAAACCCATCGGTACCCACATAGACAATGCCAAAGGCAGAAACGCAGCCTAATACCATAACTATCCCTGCCGAAAGTTTTTCGCGGCGCGTGACCCATCTTACTAAGGCGTAAAGGGCTTGCCCACCATCTAAGGGGAAACCGGGGAGGGCGTTGAAGATACCTAAGAACAAATTGGCAATGCTGAGATAGAGCAAGATATAAAAGAGATCGCTCAGATCCACTCCGCCAACGGGCTTTATTACTAGCTTTGCCCCAAGTTCACATATTTGCCAGAGTGCGATGTTAGAGGCTGGCCCGGCTAGGCTAATCAGCATATCCTTGAAGTAAGAGGGTGGTTTATGGGAAAAGAAGGTAACGCCCCCCAAGACATGCAACCGTATCCCGATTACCTTCGCTCCTAACCAAGAGCCAATTAGGGCGTGAGCCATTTCATGAATTAAAATTGAAATAACAATGCCAAGGGCGACCCCTAACCCCACCACTATCCCATACCCATCACCGATGCTGAGAGCGTAAAACCCAATTAGAAGCAGAGCCGTTATATCCAAATCAACCGGAATGCCGCGCAAAGAAAAGAGACGTAGACCTGCACCACTTGTACCAAACATACTGTTTTCACTTCCTAAATTTTGAAATCAGACGGGCCTATTCAAGTAGTACCGCCGAGCCTAGCTCAATTTCCTCAAAGCTATGCCATAATCCACCCTGAGTATTCTAACACACTGATAAACTCTCTGTTAATACATACGGTTGATTAGTTAAAAAGTTTGTATAAACGCCTGTAGAGAGGCCAGTGACTTAAAATGTGCCTAAAGTGGTTTGAGTGCCTGAATATAGGCAATTACTTTGTTTAATTGGGTCTCGCTAAAGCGATAGCCAGGCATAGCTCCTTTACCTTTAAGGATAGTATTACGGATGGAATCCTCGCTAAGGTTGGTGGTACTCAGGCGAGGCCCAAACCCTCCCGCCCTTCCTTCTGAGGGATGACAACTAGAGCAACCCAGTTGCAAATAAAGAGCTTTGCCTTCGGCGGCTAAGCCCTCTAGTGAAGTTGGGGCTTTGGTTTCGGCTACTTCATGTCCCGTTACAAGCAGCATTGCGATTGTCACTAGGATTAGTACGATTACAAACGTGCCTCCTAACAACAGGTAGGGTAAAATATTTTTAAGCGAACGCTCCTTTGGCTGAACTAACGAAGCTCTTTTGGTTTCTTCTGACATCGCTAAAACTTTCTAGTAATCAGCCGTCAAGGAATGTGATAAAGCTGAAAGGTGACGGCTGGTATTTGGTCTCAGGCCGGAAGTTCGTCTAAGATTGCGGCTAAATCAGGTGTCTCCTCGGGTAAACCAGCAAAGTGTACTAAGGCATAGAAGACCGTCCGCGTTCCTGCCGTTTGCTGAGCAGGCTGGGCCGCCAGAGAACGGGCCTCAGTCAATGCCTCGGCCTTGCGGTCAAGGGCGTAAAGTGCAAAGATCATAAAGAGATCGGCTTGATTATCTTCCAGTCCTAAATCCGAAAGAGCATCCGCCGCTTTGAGTGCGGTATCATAGCGTTTCACCCGGAGGGCTTGCCAGAAGAGGGCGCGTAACCCATCTTCTTGCTGATCGTTTAGTTCTGCCGCACGATAGAGGCTACTATAGGCACTCTCCATCTCATTTCGCAGCCGATAACGCATGGCAAGGTAAAGAGCCGCATGAGCCGCAGCCTGCTTCAATTCCGGCATCTGCACGTTAGTTGCCAGCACTTCTTCGTAGAGTGGGGCTGCTTTCTCGTATTGTCCCGCTTCCTCATAAATTTGGGCATGTAACCACTTCAGGATGCCCCGTAATTCGGCTTCGGCACTACCCTTGCCGCTAGGACGTTGTCCCAAGTTTTCAGACTTGAACCAGCGACTCTGCCCGGTAGTACCAATGGTCTCTAGCTTATGCAGGGCCGCTAACTTTTCTTCTTGACCTTTGTGTCCACTGCTATAGCTATCTTTAAGTAGTGTGCGAATAACTAGCAGTAAATCAACTCCCTCGTTATAGAAGGTAGCTTCCATACTCTCAGCCACCACTAGCAAATGTTCGGCTAGTGTGCGATTGTAGGCCAGAGCCATTACCCAACGCGGAAGTAAGAAGAGCCAACCCACCGCTTCATCTAACCAGAGGCGGTAATAAGCGGCATCGGCGACAGCCTCGCCCCAAGCCAAGTCAGTCGCCCGCGCCCGTACACTGCCCTGTTTTTCCGGTTCGGCTAACAACCGTTGTTCACAGGCTACCAGCCCGGCCATCGCTGCATTGCGAGCAGGTTGTAGGATACCTTCTTGGATGGGTTTGGAGAAACGCCGTCGTTCTAGCATCAGGTAGCGTCGCAATATTTCTTTTAAGGCTGGATGAAAATGGCGGTTTTCCCATTCTTCACCACTCTCCACTTGATCGGCCAACCAAGCATAGGTCTCAAAAAGCTGCTCAGTGAGAGCAGGATCATAGGAGTAACCCGCCGCTAGAGTGGCTTTCTCAAAGGCTGGCAAAAAGTTATCATTCGACGGGCGCAAAATAGCTAGAGTATAGAGCCAAGTACGCTCGGCCCCACTTAGCCGTCCACTCTCCTCCACAAAATAGAGAAATAGCCCAGCCAAGCGATTATTGGGAAGACTCCCGGCAGCAGCCTCAAGAGTAGCAGCATTGGCTCCATTGGCGTATAAGTCGGAGGCGATATAGAGTAGGAGGGGGGTTCGGCCAGTTAGTTCGGCCAGCCAAGTGGCTTCTTCGGGGGTTAGCGTCTTGCCATATTTCTGCTCAAAGTAGGCCGCCACCCCCTGATCGGTCAGCAGTTGCAACCGCAATTCTGCTACCTCCGCCATCTTTTCGCTCCACGCTGGACGCGGTTCGGTGGCAAAAATCCAGAGAACATGGTTAGTGGTCTCGATCATTTGCCGCAAAAAGCGATCATTCTCCACCGCATGATAATCATCAAAGAGTAGCACTAGGTGGCGTTCTTTCTCTACATAAGCGTTAATCCCATAGGCTAGGTCACGGGCGAGGGTCTCTTCGGGCTTGAGGTAGAATTGCCAATCCTCTTCGGTGAATTGTGGGTGTAATTCCTCTTCTACAAAGGAGCGTAGTTGGGCTAGGTTAGTTGCATTCAATTGAATGATATGTTCCAAGCCAGTTTTTATAAAAGCTGCAGTCTGCTCACTCAAATTATCAGGAATAGTGAAGCTGTAGAGACGGCGGAGCAAAAAATGAAGGGCATTGGGCGGCAAAACTTGGACTACCCGATAGCGATCCTCGTCGAGTTCCGCACCCCACGCTAGACGCTTCAGGTCGGGCAGGCCCAGATTCAGTTGGGTGCGTTCCACCCGGCGTTCCAATTCTCTTACCCGCTTCTCTTGATCTCGGTAAATTTCGAGGTAAGGATGGAGGGGATTGGTTTCGTCCGCTCCTAGGAGCTTACTTAAAGCCTCCAAGCCTCCCTCACCTTGAGGCCAACGAAAGGAACAGCCCGCAAGTTGGATACTACGCCGGACATGTCGTGTAATTAGGGTCAATAAAACGCTGCGCCCTGAACCCTCCGGTCCGGTTATAAAAATTACCTTTGGTGCGTGTCCACTACTACTACGCAGGGCATCAAGCGCACCCTGCAAAAAAATTCGCTCACGCTCACGCTCAATCAAGCCCGTCTCATTGTAGTTTAGCATTGCCTTTTTCGCTTTCTTATCTCAATCGCCTTACTCTATTTACTCTATACCCAAAAATAAAAGCCGAGCCGATGAACGCTCCCTAACTATTTTGCCCTAACTTGGAGTGTAGCGCAAGTGGACAAACCGAACAGGGTTCACTCAAAAATCTTGGCAGAAAATAGCCTAAACGCTCTTGACTACATAGCTTATAATCTAGGTAGCAATTATTCTTATCGCCTAAGGCAAGGTTCAAAATCTGGAACCTTCGCTTTACAATTCGGGTAGTCCAACCGGAAATAAATGTCAACTGGT
>JACAUC010000344.1 GCA_013390945.1 Candidatus Chloroheliaceae bacterium | reverse complement strand
ACCACGCCACCGGGCAAACCAGCAGTACCCAACTGCACGATGGTGTTGATGGTCTCGAATCTTACGGTGTTGGAGGTAGCATCAATGGTTTCGCCGGGTTTGGTCAGACTGCCATTGTGGAAGACCATCTGGAAATCGTATTTACCGGGCAATAGATCTAACGAGACAGTGCCATTATCCCCGGTTGTGCCAAAGTTAGTCCAGCTATAGGGGTACTGGTAGTATCTTATGACACCACCTTTGATGCCCTCGCCTTTGCTATCCACCAGCTGAACGGTAACGGTAACGGCTGTCTGCGCTTTCGCAGGAGCCGCTAGGACTGCGTTGACGGGCAGTAGTAGCAACAACAGGGTTGCTGCTGCAATAACTACCGCAAAGAATCCTTTTTTAGTCATGTTAGTTCTCCATAGAGGTTTACAAAGTACCCATTCAATAATTGGAGGTAAATTAGGTTAGACAAAGTAAGGTTGGATTTAAACCTTTTGTTAATAGCTAATTTCCCTCAGTTATTGAGAAGATATTACTAGGCCAAAATGTACATTTTGATAGAATTTTGTGGGAACCTTTTTGAAGTTTAAAACATTATGTGGTGCTAGAGAATTTATAGTAAAAATTAACCCTAATATCTCTTAGTTACAGTATACACCACGTAAAGAGGAAAATCAATGAATATTTGGTAAAAATCAATGAATATTTGGTAAATTGATCTTCATATTCTCTTCGTCTTGATTAATGAATTGATATTTTCTAACATTTAAAACCCTACTACCTTGAAACTTTATTTTATCAATTAGCTACTAGAAAAGAAACATTCACGATGAACTATTACATTAGAAATTAGAAATAAGGTAGACGGTGCTTACTCCTGAACAGCGTCAGGTATTTGTGAATACGACTAGCTCGATTTACCAAGAGGCTCAGAGTAAATATAGCAAAGATTTGCTAGATCAACTTCTTAAAGCGGCTCAAGGTTAAAGCCTCGGCTTCTTGAGGTGCAGCGATCTTTGTATTATGCTAGGCGGGGCTATATGTTAAAATGGGTTATGAAAATAACCAATTTTGGGAGAAGGAAGGAGCTATTAGCCTGTGTCTAGTTTGAATGAAATAGCCGAAAATGCCCTGTTACAACGCCAGCGTTTGCCTGAAGCTTTTGGAGCGGAGGCGGTTCGTCCTAGTTATGATGGACTCGGATTGGTCAATGTCCCAGCCCTCGTGTTACAATTACTGGCCCCTGCGACTCTGCTTGATAAGGCTGTCTCGGTTCCTCCGGTTAATCCGGCTTTGTTGGATTGCCCGGAGGTGACGGCAGCTTTCAAGCGCGTCCTTGAACAAGGGCCGATAAATCATGTGGTCTTATTGCTGATAGATGCCATGGGTTACGATCAAATTAATGGTGTTATGGCAACGGGCGATTTACCCGGCTTGAGCCAGATGGTTCAGAATCCTGCTAACTTTTTTATGCCTCTTACGTCCGTTTATCCTAGCACTACTACCACCGCGCTTACCTCGGTAGCAACGGCCTCTACACCTCAAACACATGGTATTATGGGAACGGTCAACCGGATGCCGGAAATGGGCAGTCTGGTCAACTTGATCTCCTTTGGCCCGGCGGTGGGCAGTAAATCCTACACTCCGCAACAGTTGAACCCGGATACTCTGTTGCCCGTTCCAAATATCTACCAACCCTTAGAAGCCGAGGGTGTAGTTTGCGAACAGATTAATTTCTATGCCTTTGAAAACTCGAGTATTAGCCGCTTTACCACCGCCAATAGCACAGCTAAATTTATCAGCTATCGGACACCTGCAACGGCCTTTGCTACTTTGCGAGAGCGCTTATTGAGTAAACCGTCGGACGGTAGCCTTAAAAGCTTTACTTATTGCTACGTAGATACCCTCGATGCCGTCGGACACCGCGATGGACCGCTCACGCCTAATTATCAGGCGGAATTGGCGGCCCTAGATTTTTCGTTGAATCGGGAATTATTTCAGGGTCTTAAAGGACGGAGCGATCTCCTGCTTTTTGTGGTGGCCGATCATGGGCAGCGGACGGTTGACCCGCAAAAAGTAGCGTGGTTACACGAGCATCCCGAATTGACGCGCCTCTTTGTGGCTCCAATGGGCGGTGAGCGGCGTGTAGCTTATCTTTATCTTAAAGCGGGTACCTTGGAGACTGCTCGCCGTTACATTGATTCTCACTTTGGCGAACATTTTCTGACGCTTTCCAAAGTCGAAGCACTGGAAATGGGTTTGTTTGGTTTGCCCGGACAGGCAATTTCATCTCAGGCGGACGATAGGATAGGTGATCTCCTGATGATTCCGCGCCGGGAATGGATTACCCGCCAATTTGTTACAGCCACCGATAAAGGCCCCATTGGTAGAGACGGTGTACACGGTGGTCTTAGTCGGGCCGAAATGCTTATTCCCTTACTGATGGCGCGGTTCTAAACTGAGTAAATTTGGGCTATTTCGCACTTGACACTAAGCCTCTATCGGAATAGCATGTAGTTTATGAAAAGAAGCTTGAAGATAATTTCAAATCTGAAACAGGGGTGGCGGGTTTTGCCTGGGCTATTTTTATTGGTGAATTTGTGGGCTTGTGGCTATCCTAGTCCGCCCAATGGTGGCGAATTGACCCCTTTTGTAGTGGTGGTGACACCTACCCCTTTGCCTGCGACCGCGACTGCTTATGCGGATGCTACTGTATTGGCCCGTAAGACTCCCACACCCCTACCTCTTACCTTTGTGGCTCCGCTTGTTACAACTTCCGTCCGCGCCCAAACTGCTGGCCCGACCCAACCTAGCCCTACCCCAACTCTAGGAATACAGGGCGATGAATATACGGTGCAATCGGGTGATACGCTCTTGGGTATTGCTATTCGCTTCAATGTGGATTTTCAAGAGATGGTGGCACTTAATAACCTCACGGATCCCAATAGCATCAAGGCCGGGCAGAAGTTAAAGCTACCCAAGCGTAAAGTGGGGACACCCGTTCCTTCCCCAACTCTAACGCCAAAGGGCTAATTATCGTATCTTATCAAAGTCAATGGGCCTGCTTTTTGCCTTTCAGCCAAGTTTAGATTTACCTAAGCCAACTCTTCTAGCTCCTTTAGCATTTCGGCAAAGGTGTCGAAGGCTTGCTGAACTGGCACAGGGGTGGTTATATCTACCCCGGCCTTTTTGAGCAAATTGGTGGGGTAGTCGGACGAGCCACTGGCGAGGAAAGCCCGATAGCGCTCGACGGCGGGTGCGCCTTCTTTCAAGATTTGCTGCGAAAGAGCCGTTGCCGCCGAAATCCCGGTGGCATATTGGTAGACGTAGAAGGCTCGGTAAAAATGAGGAATACGCATCCATTCCAGTTCCACCTGCGGGTCAATTACCACCTCTGGGCCAAAGTAGCGTTCGTTCAAACCCCGATACATATTGGAGAGCGAATCTGGAGTGAGTGCCTCGCCTGCCTCGGCCATACGATGTGCTTCACGTTCAAATTCGGCAAACATGGTTTGGCGGAAGAGAGTACCTCGGAACTTCTCAAGCTCATTGTTTATCAGGTAGGATCGTAACTTTTTATCCTCGGTACGTTGGAGTAGATAGTGCGTGACTAAAGCCTCATTAGCCGTCGAAGCAACTTCGGCTACAAACAAACTATAGTTGGCATAGACATAGGGTTGGGTGAGGTTGGTGTAGTAGCTATGGAGCGAGTGACCCATTTCGTGGGCTAGGGTAAAGACGCTATCCAACGTATTCTGGTAATTCATCAGGATAAAAGGTTGGGTAGTGTATGCGCCGCTGCTATAGGCTCCGCTACTCTTCCCCCGGTTCTCATAAACGTCAACCCAACGCGACTTGATTCCTTCTTTCACCACCGCTACATAATCTTCACCAAGCGGAGCAAAAGCCTCTAGTATTGTTTGAATGGCCTCTTCGTAGGGAACCTTGCGCTGCACATCAGAGATTAATGGTACATAAAGATCATACGCATGTAGCTCGTCTACACCTAGCAGACGCTTGCGTAAGCTAATGTAGCGGTGTAGGATGGGTAGGTTGTGGTTGACTGTTTCGATCAATTGGTCGTAAACCTCTACTGGAATATTATCGGAACTGAGCGAAGCCGCCAGCGCATTGGGATAGCGTCGGACACGGGCATAGAAAATATCACGCTTAACCGCAGCGGCATATGTCGCCCCAAAAGTGTTTTTATAGCTGGCATAGCTGGAGTAGAGGGCTTCAAAAGCGGCCTTACGAACTTCACGGTTGGGGCTTTCGAGAAATTGAGTGTAACGTCCTTTGGTTAACTCCACCTCGTCACCATTTTCGTCGCGGATCTTTGGAAAGGTTAAATCAGCATTATTGAGCATTTGGTAAGCATTGCTGGCCCCAGAGGTGGCCTCATAAGCTTGGGCTAGAATTTCTTCTACCTCCGCCGAACGAATATGAGCCTTTTCGTGGACGATTTGAGCCAAGTGTTGCCGATAGACCGCCAATTCCGGCTCTTCCTGTAAAAAAGCCTCCAAGCGCTCATCTGGAATGGCTACGATTTCGGGTACAATAAACGAGGCCACCGCCGAAAATTCGGTAGCAAGGCTGATGGCTCGTTCGTAAAGAGCTTGATACAGCGGATTGGAGTTATCTTCGTCCCGGCGCATATGGGCATAAACTATCACACGCTCCAGCACGACTTCCACTTCATCCCGATATTTGAAGCAACTCAGTAGCGCATGGGCCGACTCGCCCACTTTCCCCTGATAAGCTTGCAAACCGGGCAGGCGTTCGCTTACTGCTTCAAACTCCTTTTCCCATGCTTCGTTATCATGGTAAATACTTTCTAGGTTCCAAGTATAATCAGGCGCAAGTTCATTTCGCGCCGGTAAAGTTGTGGTATTGATAGCTGGCCTCCAATCGCGTCGCTTTCTTAATTTTGCTTAATAAAGGGGTAGGTCAAACCTAGCCTACTTTAGCAACTTCCATTGTTATTATTATAACCCAATGTAACCCGGCTGTCTTTTGCCAGCGTAATCGCTCCGTATCCTCTCAATGGGTAGGGGTTTATTGAATAAACCCGTCCCAAATTCGTAGGGGTTTATTGAATAAACCCGTCCTGTGTTGGGCGTATGCCATAAACCCGTCCTGTGTTGGGCGTATGCCATAAACCCGTCCTGTGTTGGGCGTAT
>JACAUC010000343.1 GCA_013390945.1 Candidatus Chloroheliaceae bacterium | reverse complement strand
CCTTGGTGGTAATGGAAGATCAACTGGCAGAGCAGCATCCTACAAATCAATTTAAAGAGCCACATTTTTCAAATGTGGCTCTCTTTTTATTATTCAAAGCTCAAAATCAACGATTAGGACGGAGATTTCTGGACAAGCTCATCATAGGAAGCAGCCCGGTTAAGAATTTTGATAAAGCTGATGGCTTCGGTGGGGCAGGCATCCACGCACATACCACAGCGAATACAGCGTTTTTCGTCCAGTAGCATACCACTATACTCGGTTTGTACATCTCGGCTGAGCGAGGGTATTACTCCGGTCTTATTGCCGTCAAGGTCTTGGGCCGGAATCATATAGAGTACGTTGTAAGGGCAGGCATCCACGCACATTGAGCAGAGGATACACCGATCCGGGTTAATGTCAATGTTGTGCTGGCACAACAAGCAACGCGAAGCCTCCGTCGCACCTTGGTCGCGGGTGAGACCCAACTCCACCTCTTCATAAGGAAGTTTGCGACGAGTGGCAGGTGTCATAAGATCCATATGCTGACGTGTGACACTATCATAGCCGTGTGCAAACCTTGGACGCTGAATCGGGATAGACTGCAACTTCATCTCAGGGACACGATCCGTTTTTAACCAACGATCTAGATAAAGAGCCGCTTTATGAGCGTCACCCATTGCCTGAACGACACTACTAGCTCCGCTATAGAAGTCACCGGCTAAGAAGAGACCGGGGATATTGGTCATAAAGGTCTTATCATCACGGTCTAAGCCGTCCCAGCCTTTAGCCTTCTTGAGTTCGGGGAACTGGGTGTTGCGCTTGGAGCCCAGAAGCTCACTACACCAACTTAGATCCATATCCTGACCGAAAGCTACGACTACGGTGTCACACTCATAGACAAACTCTGAGCCTTCAATCTCTACTGCCCTGCGCCGTCCACTGCTGTCGGGATCACCCAACTTATTAACCATCAGTTCCACTCCCTTGAGGGTACCATCCTCGTTTAAGACGATGCGCGTGGGAGAAACTAGGAACTTTATTTCGATTCCTTCCGGCTCCATCAAGTCAATTTCTTCTTCGGTCGCGCTCATTTCGTCTATGGTACGGCGATAGAGCATCGCGGCCTTGTCTGCACCTAGGCGAACCGCCGAGCGAACGCAGTCAACGGCGGTAAAACCACCACCCAAGACCGCAACGCGCTTGCCTACATCTACTTTAACCCCGCGATTATAGTCGCTCATAAACTTGAGGCCACCAACCACCTTGGGATGGTTGCTATTTTCAACGGGTTTACCCTTCGAGTTAGTCAGTGCTTTCTCTTTGTAGGTTCCGGCGGCTATCACAACGGCATCGTAGTCCCGCATAAGATCAGTCAGCTTCACATCACGCCCGACATAAGTATTGAGTTTATACTCGATACCAAGTGCTAGGACATTGGCCTCAATTTCGGCATCGGTTATTTCGCGGGGTAGACGATAATCAGGAATACCGGCCCACATCTGACCGCCGAGGCGTTCCATACCCTCATAAATCATAACACCGTGTCCGGCCTCGGCGAGGTCACGGGCGGTTACTAATCCAGCAGGCCCACCCCCCACTATGGCTACTCTGGTTTTGAGGGTTCCGGCTTTCTTCCCTAGCTTACGAGCATCGCGGAAGCCAAAATCTGCCGCTACCCGTTTGAGGTCACGAATAGCAATCGGTTCGTCAATGAGACAACGACGACAAATCTCTTCGCAGGGATGGGTGCAAATCCGGCCTAGCACCCCAACCAGCACATTTGAGTACCGATTAATCTCATACGCTTCGCCATACTTGCCCTGCTTAATCTTTTCGATGTACTCTGGTACATTGGTATCCACCGGGCAATTGAATTGGCAGTTAACGTTCTTCTTTAACCACAGGTTATCACCCGCAGCTACTTCAAACTTGTTACCCATCTTTCTAGACCACTCCTCTATATCTAGCTACCAACCATCAGTCACTAGCCTTCAGTTTTGAATTAAAAGTTCAACACCAAAAGCCCCTAGCGTCATAATTTTTGGATTTGAGTATAGTACATCGGAACGCGGGGCAGATTCTTTGCACCCGGAATCGCCACATCCGGTGAACTTTCGATAGCGTCTTCGGTGAACTTCCCAACGGAACGGGTAATCCGTACTGGCGAAGGTGAAATAGTATTCGGTTCAGAAGGACAAACCGAGGCACACCTGCCACAGCCTGTACACATATCTTGGTTTATGGCATAAACATAAACCTCTTCCGGGTAGCGGGCTGTCGCCAAGACTCCACTCTCGTAAATTGCTTTGGGCAGAGTCGGGCAGGTATCAATACAACAGGTACAACCAATGCACTGACTTTCATCAATGCTATAGCGCGTCTTTTTTTGGACGTAAGCCAGTAGACGAATATCCGTGCCGCCATAATGATTGAAATATTTTTGTGGCATCTTTAGCTTCCTTACTTTATTTTAGTAATGGGCCTCAAGGTGGAGTGGCAGAACGACGCCAATAGATGAGCAAGGCGTGAATCACCTCTAAGACCCTAGTTTACCCTAACTCAAACAGATTGTCGGTAGTCGTTGCTACGCTCACTTTTTTGACTCTGCTGTATGCTATAATAATAGCAATTAAAGGACTTTTTTTAAAGAGCAGGAGGCTATCGTAATTCTTCCTTCACCGAACGTTAATCATTTTATTATTTATCGCTAAATCTCAAAATAATTCGTTATTTAAAGTAAGCAAACTGGTTATTAAACAGATTAAATGATGGGGAGAGCCATGAAGAAACTATTAATACTAGGTGCTGGCTATGGAGGGCTGGCAGTGGCCCAAAGATTAGATGCTCTCGCACGAGGCAAATCTCAATGGGAAGTCACCCTGCTTGACCAGCGCGATTATCACCTAATTCAGGTACGAGTTCATGAGGTCGCGGCCAATAGTATCCCGGCGGAGAAAGTCAAGGTTCCCTTTAGCGAGTTGCTAGAGGGAAATAAGGTCACACTCGTACAGGCACAAGCGGAGCGAATCGAGCCACAAGCCAAAAGGGTGCATACCAGCACCGGAATCTTAGATTACGATCAGCTGGTAATTGCTCTGGGAAGTGTGACCGATTACCACAATATTCCAGGACTAGAAGAATTTGCTTTTGGCATGAAAACCCTAGAAGATGCGATAGATTACCGCTTAGCTGTAATCGAAGCTTTTGACACGGTCTCCAATTCGGATGAACCCGTCCTAGATTCTGATCCCCGACTTACTTTTATTATCGTGGGAGGGGGGTTGACCGGAACAGAGTTGGCCGCCGAAATGGTGGATTTTTGCAAGGAGTTAGCTAAACATTATCGCATCGAGCGCAAAGCATATCGCATCGTCTTGCTGGACTCTGGTGAGCATATCCTGTCACAGCTAAGCCCCACCGATGGTGAATATGTTCGGCAAGAGCTAAGATACTCCGGGGTGAGGATCTTTACCAAAACCTTTATCGAGCGAGTGGAAGCCAATGCCGTCTACATCAAGGGCAATAAGATGATACATAGTAATGTCATTTGCTGGACGGGCGGGATCAAAGCCCCGCCCATACTGGAGGAGAGCGGCTTTGACGTGGGACCAAGTGGTCGTATTCCGGTAGATGCTTATCTCCGTTCCCCTCAATACCAGAATGTCTTTGCCATCGGTGATAACGCGCTTATAAAAGATCGGCGAAACGGCAGCATTATTCCTCAAACCGGACAATATGCCGAAAGGCAGGGCGAGTGCGTCGCCGAACAACTATGGGAGGATGATTGCGGTATCAAACCGCATCGCTATGTACCTTTCAGTATGGGAATGGCGGTTTCGCTGGGCCGCGATGAAGCCCTCGCTCTCAGTGGGCCTATTCGTCTGACCGGGATACCGGGCCGCTTGGCAAAAAATGCCAGCTACGATAACTATGAATGGACTATTCGCCGAAGGCCACGTCTCTTGACTACAAGGTAGATCGTATCTCTCACCGTAGGGGTTTATTGCATAAACCCACTTTTTCCGTAGGGGTTATTGCATAAACCCACCTTTTCCGTAGGGGTTTATTGCATAAACCCACTTTTTCCGTAGGGGTTTACTGCATAAACCCACCTTTTCCGTAGGGGTTTACTGCATAAACCCACCTTTTCCGTAGGGGTTTACTGCATAAACCCACCTTTTCTAAAGAGAGCGACCAAGCAGAGGAGAAACTAATGGCAGAAGATAAAAAATTGCGGGTTGGTTTTATTGGAGTAGGTACGATGGGCCGAGGAATGGTCAAAAACTTGCTCAAAGCCGGGTTTCCGGTCACGATTTATGCCCGTCACCCCTCAACGGTACAAGAAGCAGTGGAGGCTGGGGCCCAATTAGTTGCTTCTAGCCGGGCCGTAGCCGAAATTTCCGACTTAGTAATAACTATGGTTCCCGATTCACCTGAAGTCGAGGAGGTCATTCTGGGAGCAGAAGGAGTACTGGGAGGGGCGCAAGTTGGTACGGTGGTAGTGGATATGAGTACCATCAATCCGGCTACTAGCCGCAAGGTAGCCAACCAATGTGCCGAAAAGGGCGTGGCTTTCCTAGATGCACCCGTTAGTGGTGGCTCTTGGGGAGCCGAAAACGGTACGCTAGTCATTATGGTAGGTGGTGAAGCGGCGGTAGTCGAACGTTGTCGTCCGGTATTCGAGGCGATGGGCCGCGCAGATGGTATCCTTCACGTTGGTTCAGTCGGGTCTGGGGAAGTAGTCAAACTGGTCAACAATATGGTAAGTGCGATCATTACAGCCGCCACTGGCGAAGCTTTTGCTATGGGTATCAAAGCGGGAGTAGACCCCGCCACGATCTATGAGGTGGTAAGCAAAAGTAGCGGCGCAAGCTGGCAATTACTCAACGCCTTTACCCGCAACATCTTTACGGGAGCCTTTCAGCCCGGCTTCTTCACCGACTTGATGTATAAGGATGTCGGCATAGGACTAGCACTAGGAGCCGAAACAGGGGTTCCCTTAACCCTAGCCGAACAAGCCTACCGCCTGTATGCCACCGCTATTGCCGCTGGCTACGGTCATGACGATTATACCTCGGTCGTTCGCCCCATCGAAGAGGCCGCCGGTGTTGAAATCCGTATCGCTCCCCAAGAATAGCCTAGCCTTGGGAGCGTACTGAACTAGGGCTGTGGCAAAGTCCGAGAACTATCCAATCTGACAAGAGTAGTGGTAGGT
>JACAUC010000342.1 GCA_013390945.1 Candidatus Chloroheliaceae bacterium | reverse complement strand
AATATTAACCAATGGTGGTGGTCGTATGCAATACGCCCCTACCGGAAATATTAACCAATGGTGGTGGTCGTATGCAATACGCCCCTACCGGAAATATTAACTTAGTTTTTCGCGCAAGAGCCTAGTTACGACATCCTTGTTAGCTGTACCGCGCGTGGCTTTCATCACGCCACCGATCAGGAAGTTAAGGCTGGCCTCTTTACCGGCCCTAAAGTCGGCTACGGCCTTTGGACTCTCGGCGATTACTTTATCCACTACCGTTGCAAGAGCCGCCTCGTCGCTGAGTTGGGGCAAGCCCTTCTCCTTGACAATTTCTGCGGCCTCACGTCCTGTAGCAAACATCTCTTCAAAGACCTCTTTGGCACTCTTTGGCGTAATAGTGCCTTTTTGTACTAGATCAATCAGGGACGCAAGTTGGCGGGGTTGAATCTTCGCCTCGTCTAATTCGGCCCCTTTCTCCTTGAGATGAGCAAAGAGTTCATTCAAGATCCAGTTGGCCGTCGCCCTTGCCCGCTGGGGAGTCTTTTCTTCACCGAGGCTCTCCTCAAACCAATCGGCGGTGGCCCGGCTACCCGTCAGTAATTCGGCTTCATAGAGCGAAAGATCGTACTCTTGGATAAAGCGGTCACGACGGGCCTCCGGCAATTCTGGCAAAGAGGTGCGGATTTGAGCCAAATAGTCCGCTTGAAGCTGGAGTGGTGGCAGATCCGGCTCTGGGAAATAGCGATAATCGCTGCTACCTTCTTTCAGCCGTTGGAAGACTGTCACCCGCTTCTCCTCATCCCAACCGCGCGTCTGTTGCTTCAACACTGCCCCGGCTTGTAGCTCCTCCTCTTGGCGCTTGATCTCAAAGCCGAGTGCCTCGTGTACGGCACTAATCGAGTTCATATTTTTGATTTCGATTTTAGTGCCAAAGACCTTCGAGCCTTTGGGCATAATGGAAACATTGGCATCACAGCGCAACGCACCCTCGTCCATATTGCCAGTGCCAATACCTAGCCATCGCACCATCTGGCGCAATTTGGTTAGGTAGGCTCGAGCCTCGGCGGGAGTAGAAATATCTGGCTCGCTTACACATTCCATCAACGGTACACCGCTGCGGTTATAATCTACCAGCGTAACCTCCTCGCCGTTGAGATTGGTGTGGGTCAGCTTGCCGGTATCCTCTTCTTGGTGGATCCGGGTAATCCCAATCCGCTTCCGGCGGCCCTCCACCTCTATTTCTAGCCAGCCGTTGATACAGATAGGAAGATCAAACTGGCTGATTTGATAACCTTTTACCAAATCTGGGTAAAAATAATTTTTGCGGTCGAACTTGCTGTACTCCGGTATCTCGCAGTGCAATGCCAATCCTAATTTAATAATATACTCAATAGCCTTACTGTTTATCACTGGCAATACGCCGGGCATACCCAAGCAGACCGGACAGACGTGGCTGTTAGGGGCAGCATTGGCATAATCGGCGCTACACCCACAAAACATTTTACTGGCAGTTTGGAGTTGGATATGGGTCTCTAATCCAATAACTACCTCGTACTCAGTCTCCGTGGCAACCGTCATCTATTAAAAACCCTTTCTAATTCAGGGTCGTCTTCTGCCCTGAAATTGGCTATAATCTTCTTTATATCTATGAATTATAGCACAATCCCCACTTATCACAATCCTACTTTGGGCCTAGTGTAGGGCTGTTGCAAAGTCGCGATCTGACAAGTTAGGTGGTAGGTCAAGATCAACTGACGGAGCAGCATCCTACACAAGCGGGCTTTTCGACAGAGGCTTGGTCAGGGAAATTTGATCTTGACATACCTCCAGTCTTGATTTAGGCCAAAATCTTGTAGGATGCTGCTCCGCCAGTTGATTTTCACATACCACTACTCTTGCCAGATTGGATAGCTCTCCGACTTTGCAACAGCCCTAGGGCCTAGTGAATAGTCCTAATCACGGAGATCTCGGCCACGCTGCCACTCTAGTCTGTAAATGAAGGGTAAGTGAGATTTTCAAATCTATACAAAATTGACAAAGTGGAGAGGCTGTGTTAATATCCTTTTCGGATGAGCGAGCTATAAGCAAAGCCGCCTGCTTCCAAAACTTCAATCGCAAGTGTTAAAAATCCAACCATCAAATGCTTTAATTCAAAGTGGCATTATAGATTGATGTTTGTCTTTTTGTGTCCTGTGTTTTGAAGCTTGGAAAAATAAGAAATCAGTTACAAAAATGGAGTGCTTTTCCCGTTGGGATAAATTAATCCTGCGAAATTTGTTATTAGCAACAAAACTAGTCCTAGCGCGAAAGAAACAAAGAAAGGGAGGACGAGTTCGGTGAGAACGACTGGCAAGGTAAAGTGGTTTAATGATGCTAAAGGCTATGGGTTTATTGAACGCCCCGGTGGTGAGGATGTCTTTGTACATTTCTCGGCCATTCAGATGGACGGGTTCAAGACCCTTACTGAGGGTCAAGAAGTCGAATTTGATATTGAAAATACCGACAAAGGCCCGCAGGCAGTTAGCGTCACACGCGCTCAAGCAGCCGCCGTCTAGTTACCTGTAGTACCGTCCCGCCCGGACTACTCAGGTAGCCTGTTTAATATATTCAGGTGACTTAAAACTATCGTTATAGCAAGCGTTAATTCGATAGTACACCTGTTTTGTCTTACCGTAGGCATAAATGTCTGCTAATGTAAGCTTAGATAGAAAACATTATTTGCTTCCTACCTCTGCCAATGTCAGAGTGGGAAGCTTTTTTGGTTCTTCTCCTCTAAAACTATCGAATTACCTGTTTTTATCTAAAATTAGATAGCCCAAAACTTCAACACATCATCTCAGTAAGTAGGGGTTTATTGAATAAACCCGCCTCAGATTGGGCGTATGCAATACACCCCTACCCCGAAATTTTGAGATGATACGCTTCAACGCTCTCAGTTTTGACAAATTGAGGCGAATAGCATAAACTGAAGCCACTGTCAGCCCAGTATTGAGCTTAGTTTAGACCTCACTTAGGAGAGAAAGAGAGCGACCTATGGCCCAGCAAGGTAGATCGGAGCGGGTTCCTAAAGAATTGCAGGCCAAGTTTGATGATATTACTCAGCTTACCGATGCCTTTTCTAAAGAATTTTTGAATGAAGAGTGGGCGCAGCTCTGCCGCCACTTGACCGCCGCTTTAAGCCGCAAACGACCCTCACCGCTCTTGAGCGGTAAAGCACCCACGTGGGCTAGTGGTATTGTTCATGCGCTGGGATCGGTTAACTTCCTCTTTGATGCCTCCCAAAAACTACACCTTAAAGCCCCACAAATCGCCGAATATTTTGGAATTAGCCACTCTACAAGCCAAACTAAATCCAAGCAAATTCGGGATTTGTTAAATATAGGGGTGTATGATCCAAACTGGACTTTACCCAGCAGAATGGATCGCAACCCTTTAGCTTGGATGATTACGATCAACGGTCTTGTAGTAGATGCCCGTTATGCTCCGCGCGAAATTCAGGAAGAAGCTCTACGGCGCGGCCTTATTCCTTATATTCCAACATTGCCAGCCAAGAGTGAATAATTTACTATCTAATTGACCGTCGTTCTCTCCATTTGACTCATGCTTGAGTCAGTGCTATATTGCTAATACCTGATAAAATTACTTAAATATAAATATGGTTGGTACTAACCAAGTCGTGAGGATAACAAATGGGCCAGACCTTTAACACGTTATTAAAAAAAGTAAAGAGCGAAATCCAAGAGCTTACTCCTGCCGAGGCAGATAAATTTTTAGGCGAAAACCGCCCCGCTCGCCTGTTAGATGTGCGGGAAAAAATTGAATTTGATGAGGGCTATATTCCGGGAGCCACCCACGTCCCGCGTGGTCATTTGGAAGCACGGATTGAGGAGACCGTACCCGATAAGAGTACGCCGATAGTTCTCTATTGTGCTGGTGGAGTACGTAGTGCTTTTGCCGCTCAGACTTTAGAATTGATGGGCTATACTTCGGTCTTTTCCATGTCCGGTGGTTATGGTGGTTGGAAGAGTTACGGCGGCGCAGTGGTAAAACCGCGCACCCTTACTGCCGCACAACAGGCTCGCTACAGTCGTCATTTGTTAGTGCCGGAAGTAGGAGAGCAGGGCCAACTCAAGCTGTTAGATACCAAAATTCTGCTGATCGGAGCGGGTGGCTTGGGTGCCCCCAACGCTTACTATTTGGCAGCGGCAGGTGTGGGGACTTTAGGCATTATTGATAACGATGTGGTGGAGGAGAGCAATCTCCAACGCCAAATAATCCATACTGTCGAGCGGGTAGGTCAGTACAAAGCCGATAGTGCGGCCAAAGCCATCCAAGCCCTTAATCCTGATGTAACAGTGGTGGTTTATAAGGAGCGGCTGACCGCTTCTAATATCGAGCGTATCTTGCCGCAGTATGATTTGGTGGTAGATGGCACCGATAATTTTGAAACCCGCTATTTGGTCAATGATTTTGCCGTAAAATATCGCAAGCCCGTAATTCACGCCAGCATCCTTTCATTTAACGGTCAGCTTACCACCCTGATTCCTTATGAGGGTCCGTGTTATCGCTGTATCTATCCTGACCCACCACCGGCGGCTCTGGCTCCGAATTGCTCCGAAGCAGGGGTATTGGGTGTCTTGCCAGGTGTAATCGGTTTGCTCCAATCTAACGAAGCCTTGAAACTGGCCCTAGGTATTGGTACAAGCCTAGCTGGACGCTTCTTGCTTTTTGATGCGCTGGAGGCTGAATTTACCGAGCTTAAATTGCGACGCGACCCGCATTGCGTGGCTTGTGGCGAACACGCTGACCTTGATGACCTGCTAGAGCAACACCGCCGAGGCGATGTCTTGATTCCGGCTTGCCAGATCGCCTACACGCAGCATTAGGAGTTAGTTATCAATATATTCAACCTGCTAAATTACTAAATTTGAACTGAAAAACGCTAACTTAGGAGAAGAGAGAGAAAATGGCTAAGGTGAAGATACCACCAATCTTGCGGAAACTGTCTGGTGGGGTTAAAGAATCCGAAGTGGAAGGTGCAACTATCGGCGAGGTATTGGATAGCCTAGATCGCAAATATCCTACCATCAAAAATCAACTACTTACCCAAGATGGTGAGATTGCCCGCTTTGTCAACCTCTACCTAAACGATGAGGATGTACGCTTTTTGCAGGGTCTTACCACCCCGGTTAGTGCTACCGATACCGTAGTAATCCTACCCGCTATGAGCGGTGGTGCGTTGTAGGAGGGATTTCCAATCCCGAAATTGCGCCATCTGTAGGAGGGATTTCCAATCCCGAAATTGCGCCATCTGTAGGAGGGATTTCCAA
>JACAUC010000341.1 GCA_013390945.1 Candidatus Chloroheliaceae bacterium | reverse complement strand
GTTTCACGGTCTTATCTTGACTAGCGGAGGCGAGGTATTTGCCGTCGGGACTAAACGCCACCGAAGTGACGGCATTAGAGTGGCCCGTGAAAGTATAGAGTTCTTTAGTAGTGCTAACGTCCCATACTTTTAGGCTATTATCATCACTACCACTGGCAAGATATTTACCATCAAGACTAAAAGCCACTGACCTGACATAAGAGGCGTGACCTGTGAAAGTATTGAGTTCTCTGGCAGTGTTAACGTCCCATAGTTTCACGGTCTTATCTTGACTAGCGGAGGCGAGGTATTTGCCGTCGGGACTAAAAGCCACCGTCCAGACTGAATCGGAGTGACCTTTAAGCGTGTAGAGTTCTTTGGTAGTGCTAACGTCCCACAATTTCACGTTATTATCTTGACTAGCCGAGGCGAGGTATTTGCTATCGGGACTGAAGGCAATCGAAGTGACGGCATAAGAATGACCCTTGAGAGTATAGAGTTCCTTGGTAGTGCTAACGTCCCATACTTTTATAGTCTTATCTTGACTAGCCGAAGCTAGATATTTGCCATCGGGACTAAAAGCTACCGAGGTGATCGAATCGGAATGACCTTTGAAGGTGTAGAGTTCTTTGGCAGTGTTAACGTCCCATAGTTTCACGGTCTTATCATAACTACCACTGGCGAGGTACTTACCATCAGGACTAAAAGCTACCGTCCAGACCGCATAGGAGTGACCTGTTAAGATTGGCGTAGAGTTTTGTAAATTTAGATATAAGGTAGGTGTAAGGGTGGATGATCTTAGTGTAGTGGTGGTATCAGCGGTTTGGCTTTTACCAAAAGGCTGAAGAATTAATAATCCGAGGAGTATAAATATAACTGCTAGGCCAATAAAACCAAAAGATACAAAGTTGCCCATACGTCCTACTATTATTTTTGGTTTGGTGGTTGGTGGTTGGGAAGGAGACCTGCTTAGTAATGGCACTGTTGTAGATGAAAAATTACCTTGTGTTTGAATAGGCACTGGCGGTATAGAGGCTTGGACTTGTGATGATTCGGTGTAGGGTGAAGGAGTTTGTCCTTGTAAGGGGTTTCTAGCGATTAGATTCTGAGTCGGGTTTGCAAGGTTAGATTTACCAAAATCAAGGTATATAGCCGTATTACTATTTGCATCTAACGTTAAAGCTTTATCCAGCAATTCCAAGATTTTATCGGTGGGTGGACGTGTGTTTGGGTCTTTTGTGGTTAAATTTTCAAGAAAAGGTTGCAGACCGGGAGGTAAATTTGGATTTTTCGTAAGCAAAATAGGTAGTGGTTTGGTCAAGTGTTGTGCCATAATTTGAGTTACACTACCCGTAAAGGGATGCTCACCGGCTAACAATTGATATAGGATTATACCCAGAGAATAGACATCAGAAGCTTTTTTCCCTTTTTTCTCCCAAAGTTCAGGAGCCATATAATAGGGCGTACCCATAATCCCATTCAGGTCTAAGGTTTGAGTGGAATTGATTACCTGAGCTAAGCCAAAATCACCGATAACCGGACGGCCCTCGATGAACATTACATTTTGGGGCTTGAGATCGAAATGAATTACATTGTTGGAATGGGCATTATTAACACCCTGTACAATTTCTCTGAAATAGTAAATAGCCTCATCCAATTTAAGCCTTCTACCGAGACGCTGTTTTAATACATCCTCTAAGGTTCCGCCATCGGCATATTCCATTATTAGGTAGCCCTTTTTCTCTTCACTCTCAACCTCCCAATCAAAAACCTTCAAAATATTGGGATGGCGAAGCGGGGCAATGGTAAAAGCTTCTTTTTCTAATGCGGTAAGAACAACATCCGGGTCAGGGCTTTTCGCTGCCGAAATAACTTTTATAGCCACCCTACGGCGTAGTTTTTCATCGTAGGCTAAATAGACTATACCAAACCCACCTGAACCTAGCTCTTTTATAATCTGGTATCTTCCTAAAATTTTGTCACCTACATTTGGCATAGCTCTATTTTTACTCCAATGTTTTAACGTCCACCTATAGGAGTGGCTGGGTTTAGATCAAGTCCTCTGGGTTTTGACCGGATTGACGTAGTAACTCCAATAATTTGACCAGACGTTGCTCAGCAGTCTCGGCCCGTGCTTGAGCGGTTTCGGCCCGTCTCCATTCAATTTCACGTTGTTGTCGCTCGGTTTCGGCCCGTCTCCATTCAATTTCGCGTTGTTGTCGCTAACCACCCCGACGGGTTGGTCATAGAAGAGCCATTCTAGGAGTGCTACCAGATATATAATGATAGAAAAATGTAAGCGTCCCTGTCCCACTTCATCTCCCTCCCATTCGTGTGTATCATAATACCGTTCGATTCGGTTGGCCTTCGTGGTCATTTGCTTTACTCTCCTTCCATGTTAAAGTTACCCCTGTAATTATAGCATAAGCGGTAATTCTAATAGTTATCGGCTGACGGAGCAGCCCTCCAACCCAAATTAACACAACTAGCCCAAAGCTTTCACTCTTGAATCAGTCCTTTTGTAAGCACAAAGAGATAAATCGGGTTATAATATAAAGGGTCTATTTTTGGATAATTTGAGGTGGGAGCGATAACCAAATTGGTCAGTACAAAGGCTGATTCAAAAAAAGAAGAGCTGCAGGTAAAAAAAACCTTAGCAGGATCAAATGGAGAGGCTCCACCCGAATCAGTGCCACCTAAGAAGCTTTCTCAAAAAACGATGGTTGTAATGGGTCTGGCAAATTTGGCACTGGTATTGGCCTTGTTAATTTTCTTGGTAACACAATTTAGCCCGAAACCGCTAAAAAATATTGAGTGGGGGAATTATAATCCACCTTTGAGCGTTTACCCGGAGGCCACTCTGATTGCCAGCGACTCAAATGGAGATGGCACTTTCCGGCATGTCTGGTGGCTCTATGCCTCGAAGGATAATTTGAGCAAAATTCAACCGTACTATCAGGATCAATTTTTAGGGTTGGATTACAAACAGGATAACAATAGCACTCTCTTCCCATTGGGTTTCTATCGAACAGAGGGTAATGGTTGTCTCAATGTGCGTTATGGTTTGGATGTCGTTTCGCTGGATGAGAATCCGCTGGAGTTGCCGGGTATAGATTCCTTAAATTTGAAGCGACTCTACCCCGGCGAGACTATTTTTGTGTTACACCAACTTGATACCGCCAGTCGCGAACCTACCTGTTAGCATGAGGAAATTAGTATGACTATTTCAGTGGAAAGCATAAATCACCCCACTCCCGACAATGACCCTGAATGTACGCCTTGTGTGGCAGAGGCGGTTTTGAATACCAATGGGGCGACCCGACCTAACGGTGAGGAGTTGGCAACCCGCTTACAGGCAAAATATCCGCACACTATTGAGACGCTGCGTAAAATGGAAGGTGGCCTAACTCATCTTGAATATATTACTGCGCTGGACGAACGCTGGGGCAAATTAGCGCAAGGTCAGATGCCGATTGAAGGCGAAGTGTTGGTAGCAGTACCCACTGTGGTTGAGTTGCCCAAAGTAGACCGGAATTTTGATATAGTCTACTGTGGCGGCGTATTAGGTCTCTTTAGTGCGGCAGTGCTGGCCCGAATGGGCTGGAAAGTAATGGTCTTTGACCAGCGCCGGGTGGGAACCAGTCACCGCGAATGGAATATTTCGGACGATGAATTGGCCCGTTTTGTAGAAATTGGACTATTCACCCGCGAAGAGTTAGAGCAAGCGGTGGTCAGACGCTACGAGCGAGGCTTGATTAAATTTTATTCCCAAAATATTCCTGAGCCACCCGCCGAATTATGGCTAGATCATGTCCTAGATGTGGCAATTGACTTGGGTACTTTGCTGGAGATGGCGCGAGAAAAGTTTGAAGCCGCTGGTGGCGTAGCCCTAGACTTACGCGCCTTGAAAAAGGTTTATATAACTGAAAATGGCCCGGTCTGTTCGGTGGTGGAAGTGGAAAACCAAGCGGGGCAGGTGGAACGCTATGGCGCATGTCTAACCATCAATGCTTTAGGTGCAATTTCGCCCCTTTCGCTGCTGCTACAAGGGGGCAAGCCTTTTGATGGTATTTGCCCGACCGTTGGTAGCACCGTCAAAGGTCTTAAAGTTGGTAGTGGTCCCTTTGAAGTAGATCCTAAGCTTGGCGATGTTTTGATTAGTGTGGCCGATGCTCAAAAAAACCGTCAATTGATTTGGGAGGGTTTTCCGGGTAAAGGAAATGAGATGACGGTCTACGTCTTCTATTACGACTTGGTCTCCCCAGAACGGGCCACCTCCCAAAGCTTACTTGATCTCTTTGAGAGCTACTTTGAGTTATTGCCCACTTACAAAAAAACCGACCTCGATTTTGCTCATCTCAAACCAGTCTACGGTTTTATCCCGGCTCGCCATCACCGCCCGGCGGGAGGCAGTGCTAGTCGGAGGGGTCTTCTCTCGTTAGGTGATGCCACCTCGCCTCAATCTTCGCTTACTTTCTGTGGCTTTGGTTCACAGGTGCGAAACTTGCCCCGCCTGACTAAGCTGATTGACTTTGCCCTCAGACATGAATTGCTAGAGACCCCTAACTTACAGGCTATCGGTGCCCATCAGACCAATATCAATCAAATGTGGGTCTTTAGCCGTTTTATGCAGCCCATTAAGCCACTACAGCACCCGAATGATGTAAACCGTATGATGAACGTCTTTTGTGCGAGGCTTACCGAAATCGGGCCAGATCTGACCCGTCGCTTTTTCCAAGACCGGATTGGTTGGCAGGATTACAACCACCTTCTTTTACTTACGGCGTGGCGTTATCCCCGTGTCTTCCCTTTTACGATAGAGGTGTTAGGTTGGGCGGGTGTATTAAACTGGATGCAGGATTACCTAGTCTTTAGTCGCGAGGCACTCTTTCGCACCCTCTATCAGCAGTTGGGTGCTAAAGTACAAAGACTTTTGCACACATTCTTGGCGAAACGTCGCCCAAGTTGGGCCTTAGCCCTAGCCGCCCATCATGAAGAATGGTTGGCCTCCGGTCTAATGTAGGAGGGATTTCTAATCCTGATTTTAGGAGGATATGTAGGAGGGATTTCTAATCCCGATTTTAGGAGAATATGTAGGAGGGATTTCTAATCCTGATTTTAGGAGGATATGTAGGAGGGATTTCTAATCCCGATTTTAGGAGAATATGTAGGAGGGATTTCTAATCCCGATTTTAGGAGGGATTTCTAATCCCGATTTTAGGAGGGATTTCTAATCCCGATTTTAAGGCGAAACCCGATTTTTGCAACACCTTAAATGTTAATTTATACTGAAAACTTATAGAAAGTAAGGTTAAGAAGAAAGATGGCATATTTTGAGCCGGGTACACTGATTATTAAGGGTGATGTGCG
>JACAUC010000340.1 GCA_013390945.1 Candidatus Chloroheliaceae bacterium | reverse complement strand
TGAGTACCATCCTAAAGACCAGTCTGCGTGTAAAGCCGGTATGAACCTTGCCTTTGAAAATCAGGGAAAGGCGTAAATTTGGACATTATCCTTGTCATACACCACCTGCATAAATTTAGCGAACTTGTGCAATTGGGCCTCGGTTACGCCCTCTCCTTTGAGGCTCCGTTCCAATGCGCCAACAAAGAGATATTTGATATTATAGCTCTTTAAAATCCGCTCGGTCTCGGCTAGGTCATCGGTGCTATAGAGATAGCCACTCGCCAAGCTAAAACGGCGCAAGACTTCGGCTTGCAACGCCGGGTCATAGGCTCGCCATAATTTTTCGTGTAGATTGGCCCAACCTATTAGAGTGGGAAACCCGGCAAAAGTGCTAACCCGCGCGGCCTCGCTAAAATCTTGGCCTGCAATTTCCAAGATAGGGGCGCGGAAGGCCGGGTCGCGCTCTGCTTGTTGGCGCAACCAAACAATCGCGGCGTAGTCGGCGGGATATTCGCGTTGCAGCCATAATTCGCCATTGAGACCCTGATACTCAGCAAAGAGATAAGTGCGAGCCATCGAGCCAATAACCGGATAGAAGAGGCTAAAAGCAATCAAGAGCAACGCTTCCACCAACCACAGCACCCTATAGCCCGGCTTGAATCTTTTCGCCGCTTGCGCCACTCGGACGATACCATAGGCGGCGGCAAAACTTACCACAATCCAAACTTGGATATAGTATTTTAAGAGACTGTTGCCCCGGTTTTCAAACGAATCGCGCAAATAAAAAAACTCCAGCGGCAATAGAATTAGGGCGGTAGAGAAGATCAGGAGCAAGCAAAAAGTAGTGCCAGAGGGTTGTCGGTTCGCTCTTCCAAATTGTAGCAGTAACCCACTGGCGGTTAGGATAATTAGTAAAGGCCCAAGCGTTTCAGTTTTAAGGGCAAAACCTGCCAAAGTTAACCCAACCCAACCCAACAGCAAAATTACCTGCTTCGCCCTTTGATAACCCGCAGGCATTGCTGCTTGGGCTACTAGGAATACGCCCCCGGTACTTAGCCCAAGGGCCAACAACCCCAAAGAGAGACTTAGCAAGAGATTAACCAGCCTCCAGTTGAAGAGCAACTGATTGCCCATTAGGGCTAATAGCCCGGCGGCTAAGAGAGAGAGCGCGAGCCTTGAAAAGCGGGGTTTCGCAGTAGAAAGCCTAGCCGTATCGGTTTGAAAATAGGGCCGGAGCAGGATTACTAAGAGACTAAACAAGCCAAAATCAAAGAGGCCAAAAATAGCCAAATGTTGCCCCAACGGAGTTCTCTCCCAAGTCACCAACCCGATATTTTTGCCGATGGTGTTGAGTAACGGGTAATTCAGGGCGGGAGGAATATCAGGTTGACCGGAGAAGGGTCGGAAGGTCAGCAGGAAGGGGGCGTAGAGCGTGAGGGAGACTACCACTAAACCCGCCAAATATAATAGCAGCCTTCTCCAATATACGCTCCCCTTGCGCCACTCCTGCCAAAACAACGTCGTGCTTATAATGAGAAAAACGGTGGGATAGTTCCACGTGTTGAGAAAATAAGTCCCGCCCAAGAGCAGGGCGATAAAGCCCAAATAGGCCATTTTTACCTTAGCGGGTTGGTCTAGCAAAATGCGCGGGGAACGCCAAAGGTTGAGAGCCAGAGCCAAAGCCAGCACTAGAAAAGGAAAGGCCACCAAGTGCGGGTGTACATCACCCAACAGAAAGGCAAAGACCGGAAACTCGTTGATCGTTTCGGTTGAGATTATTTCTTCTACCCCTTGAGCATTGATGACGGGGTGAATTTCGTAGATCACGCGGGTCGGTGTCCACCAGAAGCACTGGCTATTGTCGGCTACCAAGCCGTTACAAAGGCCAAGGTCACGCTCTCCCGGCCGGGCCAATTGGCGCATCGTGTCCAGATTGCCAGAAAGACAGATAAAGAGGGTTGCCAAGAGACCTACCACCACTGCCGCTCTTTTAGCCCGTCGCCCACGCATCATACTATAGCCCAACCCAAAAGAGCTTACCGCCGTCATTCCATAAATCGTAGCCAAGAAGAGGTTGTGAACCACGACGGGCGCAATCCCGGTGAGGTGAGTCAGATAGGCCATTATAAAGTAGCTAAAATAGTAGTAATTGACCGTAAAGCCCGAAAGCCACAAATCGGGCGGCGGTAAGGTGGTGCTATGCAGCAGACCTTGGTAAATGGCAAAATCGGAGAATTTTTCCTGGCCCTGTCCCCGAATGTCGGGCAAGTAGTTCCGAAATAAAATCATTAGGAAGAAGAAGAAGAGGAAAACGGCCTGTTCCAAGAGCATTAGCCCCCAGCGTGAGCGGAAGCAAGCCCACAATTGCCGCCTTAACGCGCCCTCTTTTCGCCAAAACAACCAGCCATTTAGCCCAACAAAAACCGCAAGGCTTACTAACCACGTGGTGAGCGGATTAAAAGGTAAGCCAATACTACCTCCTAACCAGACGGCATAAGCACCTAGCAATAGACCAGCGATAAGGCTAAAGGCAAAACCCCGGTCGGGCAGCCAACGAAAGAGCAGAAACGTTAGGGGAAAGGCTACCAACCACAACCCCTCGATTAGCAGCAGCCAAATCAAAATTTCCATTGCTATTTACCTTGAATTATTCTTGTCATCTTAGGCAAGGTTCAAAATCGGGAACCTTCGCTTTACAATTAGGGTAGTCCAACCAGTCTGCGTGTAAAGCCAGTATGAACCTTGCCTTAGAAAATCAGGGAAAGGCGTAAATTTGGACATTATCCTTGTCATACACCACCCGCATAAATTTCGCGAACTTGTGCAATTGGGTCTCGGTTACGCCCTCTCCTTTGAGGCTCCGTTCCAATGCGCCGACAAAGACATATTTGATATTATAGCTCTTTAAAATCCGCTCGGTCTCGGCTAAATCGTCGGTGCTATAAAGGTAGCTATGGGCCAAATCAAACCGATGCGCCACCTCGATTTCCAGTAGCGGGTCGTAGATGCGCCAGATCTTTTCGTGTACATCAGCCCAACCCATTAGCGTGGGAAACCCGGAGAAGGTGCTGACCCTCGCGGCCTCGCTGAAATATGCTCCCGCCACTTCCAAGATAGGGGCGCGAAAAGCCGGGTCGCGTTCTGCTTGTTGGCGCAACCAGAGAATCGCGGCGTAGTCGGCAGGATATTCACGTTGCAGCCATAACTCGCCATTGAGACCCTGATACTCGGCAAAGAGATAAGTGCGAGCCATCGAGCCAATGACCGGATAGAAGAGGCTAAAGGCAATCAAGAGCAACGCCTCTACCAACCACAAAACCCTATAGCCCGGCTTGAATCTTCGCGCCGCCAGTGCCACTTGGACGATGCCATAGGCGGCGGCTAAACTTAACAAGACCCAAATTTGGACATAGTATTTAAAGATGCTGTTACCCCGACTTTCAAACATATCGCGCAGATAGAAGAGTTCTAGCGGCAGCAAAATAAAGGCGGCATAGAAGGTCAAGAGCAAGCAAAAAGTAGTGCCGGAGGTTTGGCGAGGCGGTCGCCCGTAGAAGATGAGCAATCCGCAGGTGGTTAGGGTGATGAGTAAAAGGCCCAGCGTCTCGGTTTTAAGGGCAAAACCGACTAGAGTTAACCCAATCCACCCGCTTAGCAGAATGGCCTGTTTCGCCCGTTGATAACCAACGGGCATCGCGGCGTGGGCTACCAAAAATACCCCCCCGCCACTTAACCCAAGGGCCAACAACCCCAAAGAAAGACTTAACAAGAGGTTAACCAGTCTCAAGTTGAAGAGCAACTGATTGCCCACTAGAGCTAATAGCCCGGTGGCTAAGAGGTAAAGCGCGAGCCTTGAAAGTCGCCGTCTTTGGAGCGGTGGGTTAAGTGGGCCACTTTTGAAATAGGGTCGGAGCAAAATTACTAGGAGACTAATCAGGCCAAAATCAAAGAGGCCAAAAATAAGAAAGTGCTGTCCCAATGGGGTCCTGTCCCAAGTCACCAACCCCACATTTCTACCGATGGCACTGAGTAGGGGGTAATCCAAGGCTGGCGGAATATCGGGTTGACCGGAGAAGGGTCGAAAAGTCAGCAGGAAGGGGGCGTAGAGCGTCAAGGAGACTCCCACTAACCCAACCAAATAGAGTGCCAGCCTTCGCCAATAGATTCTCCCTTTACACCACTCTTGCCAGAGCAACGCTGTGGCTATAATGAGAAAAGCGGTGGGATAGTTCCACGTGTTGAGAAAATAAGTCCCGCCCAAGAGCAGGGCGATAAAGCCCAAATAGGTCATTTTTACTTTGGCGGGTTGATCCAACAAGATGCGCGGGGAACGCCAAAGGTTGAGAGCCAAAGCCAAGCCCAAGACTAGAAAGGGATAGGCTACCAAGTGAGGGTGTACATCGCCCAAGAGGAAGGAGAAGGCTGGAAACTCGTTGATCGTTTCGGTGGCTAGGATCTCTTCTACCCCCTGAGCATTGATGACCGGGCGGACATCGTAGATCACGCGGGTGGGTGACCACCAGAAGCATTGGCTATTATCGGCTACTCCGCTGCAAAGGCCAAGGTCACGTTCGCCGGGCCGGGCCAATTGGCGCATGGTGTCCAGATTGCCCACCAGACAAACAAAGAGGGTTGCCAAGAGACCTAAGACTAGGGCCACTTTTTTGGCGCGTCGCCCACTAATCATACTATAGCCCAACCCAAACGAGCCTACCGCCAACATTGCATAAATCGTATATAGGAAGAGATTGTAAACGAAATAAGGCGCAACCCCCGTTAGGTGGGTCAAGTAGGCCATCATAAAGTGGGTGAAATAGTAGTAATTGACTGTAAAGCCAGAAAACCATAAATCGGGAGGGGGTAAGGTGGTGCTATGTAGTACTCCATTGTAAAAAGCGTAATTGGCGAATTTTTCGATCCCCCGAATTTCGGGTAGGTAGCCGCGCACGATAAATAACAGGAAGAAGAAGAGGAGGAAAACGGTCTGCTCCAAGAGCATTAGCCGCCAGCGCGAGCGGCAATAGGCCCAGAGTTGCCGCCTTAATGCGCCTTTTCGCCGCCAAAACAACCAGCCATTCAGCCCAACAAAAACCGCAAGGCTTACTAGCCAAGTGGTGAGCGGATTAAAGGGCAAGCCAAAATTGACCCCTAACCAGACGGCATAAGCACCTAGCAATAGACCTGAGATGAGGCTAAAGGCAAAACCCCGGTCGGGCAGCCAGCGAAAAAGCAGAAAGGTTATGGGAAAGGCTACTAACCACAACCCCTCCACTAGCAGCAGCCAAATCAAAGTTTCCATCGCTATTTACCTTGAATTATATTTTAGCTATCGGTAGGGGTTTATTGCATAAACCCGCCTACGGTTGGGCGTATGCCATACGCCC
>JACAUC010000339.1 GCA_013390945.1 Candidatus Chloroheliaceae bacterium | reverse complement strand
CTGGCCTAGAGGAGTTAAACCCTCAAATGGCTAAAAGGTTTATCTCCGGTGTGAAGCCTGAACTCCGCCTCGCTGGGTTAGCACCAGAGGAACGCCTCGCTGGGTTAGCACCAGAGGAACGCCTCGCTGGGTTAGCACCAGAGGAACGCCTCGCTGGGCTTACACCGGAACAAAGGCTGGCTGGTTTTACACCGGAAGAACTTCAGAAATACCTAGACCTTATGAACCAGAGGACTAATCCACCCAACGGTGAAAACCAGCCCAAGAATTAAAGCGGGGAATAGAGCTTACAACGCTAAGGCAAGGTTCAAAATCGGGGCTATTAGCTTTACAATTCGGATAGCTTGAACGGAAATAAATTTCCGGTCGGGCCAAACCATCCAAAATTAGCTTGACGCGCATGGGTTAAAACCAATTAAATCAAAGTTGGATTAAGCAATGAGAGAAGAGACCAAACCCACCGATAGCCGCCCACTAACCCACTTCAATGAAGCAGGCCGGGCGCGAATGGTAGATGTATCAGCCAAAGAGATAACCGAACGGCGGGCAATAGCAAGAGGTGAAGTAGTGATGGAGCCTGCCACGCTGCAACTGATTCGCGAGGGCCGGGCCAAAAAGGGCGATGTGCTGGCCGTAGCGCAAATAGCCGGAATTATGGCCGCCAAAAAGACCCATGAGATCATCCCAATGTGCCATCCAATTTTGCTGAGTGGGATTGATCTTCGCTTTGAATATGATGAGCCACGTGCAGCACTTCTAATCGAAGCCGAGGTTAGGACCAGTGGGCAGACCGGAGTAGAGATGGAGGCCCTGACGGCGGTAAGTGCCGCCGCCCTCACCATTTACGATATGGTCAAGTCGGTTGACCGGGGCATGACGATTGGCAACCTTCGCCTAGTCCACAAAAGCGGCGGCAAAACCGGAAATTTTGACCAACCCTAACCTGTTGGATACGGCTCCGCCCGTTGATTGCCCGTTGATATTTAAGAAAGGATCACCCTATGAAGAAATCTAGCCGGGTTTTAGCTGCTTTTACCATAGCAGTCTTGAGTTTTGGCCTTTTAGTGAGCCTAATGACCGGGGCAGTTGAGGCTGCGCCCACCTTTCCCGATACCAACTTCCAGCAAGTTTGGCAACGGGCAGACAAGTTGCTGACCGAGCGCACCGGAGTAGGGCGCGGCTATATTTGGGGACCAGAATCGCTCTTTAGTGGAACCGAACCTTACAACGAGGGTAGCGGTGGAGTGCGTACTGTCCAGTACTTTGATAAGGCCCGTATGGAAGTGAACAACCCGAATGGCAATCGCTCAGACCCAAATTTTGTGACCAGTGGCCTGCTAGTCAAAGAGTTGGTCTTGGGCCGCCAACAAAACGGGAACGACGTTAACAACTACACGCAGGGCAATCCCTCCGAGGTGCAGGTGGCGGGTGATCCCAATAGCGGCGGTGCAAATGCTAATGCTCCGGTCTACCGTAGCTTCAAAAATGTGGCTACCTTCAACAATGACAATCCGGCCAACCCGCAATTGGGCGAGGTAATCACCCAAAGCATTGATAAGGCTGGCACTATCTCCACCATTACCTCACCTGATTTGAGTGTGCGAACTTCGACCTATGAGTCGAGTACCCGCCACAATATAGCCAACGTCTTTGCTTACTATGGCAACCAGCAAGGGCTAATTTGGAACGGTAGTAGCTACGTCAATGGTTTGCTCTTCTACCCTAATGCCACCTACGTCTTTGGCTTACCAATCACCGAGCCTTACTGGATCAGGGCCGTAGTAGGCGGCGTAGAAAAGGATGTCTTGGTGCAACTTTTTGAGCGACGAGTTTTGACCTATACCCCCTCGAACGATCTTAATAACCGGGCCGAAATGGGAAATGTGGGGCAACATTACTATCGCTGGCGTTATCAAGAGAGCCTGGGCCGAGGCACTAACAACCCTATTACTGCCACGCCTACCAATACGCCCCCGGTTTCAAATACCCCCATTCCTACTCTAGGTTCAACCACTACCCCTACAAATACACCCGTACCAAGTACCACCCCTATTGTTACCGCAACGTCTACTCCAACCCCAACCCCAATTGCTACGTCTACCGTAGCCCCGACCGTCACCCCAACTCCTTCTGATCCTCTACCAAGTCAATGGCTGGCTCGTTTTAATGCCTATCGCGCGGCGGCAGGTCTGCCTCCGGTCACGGAAGACGCGGCTCTTTCGGCGGCAGATGCTAAACACGTGGATTATATGTTACTCAACCCTAACGAAATGGTACACGATGAAGACCCTACCCACCCTGGTTATAGTCCAGAGGGGCAACAAGCGGCCAAACAAAGTAATTTGGCGCGAGGTGGAAGCAATAATGACCCGATTGATATGTGGATGAGTGATATTTTGCACCGCTATGGAATGTTGAAGCCAGAGCTTATCAGTACTGGCTATTCGTTCAAGTGTAATGCTCAGGGTTGCGGAGCCGCGCTAAATGTAATTGCGAAGACAACAGGTACGGGCTTGCCAGATGGCGTGGTCTATCCCGGTAATGGTCAGCAGAGTGTCGCCAATCTACAATATATTACTTGGCAGTTTGGCTCGTTTGATCCGGTTGTAACATTGGTGAGTGCTTCGCTCAAGGATGGTCAGGGTCAAGCGGTTCCTTTTACCGCCCAACCAGCGCAAGGCTATTTTAATGTAGTAGCCCTACAACTTCAAAATTCGCTGACCGCTAGTACCACTTATACCGTTCAATTTACGGTTAGTCAAAACGGTCAAACCAAAAACAAGACTTGGAGTTTCAAGACGCTCTAATCAAGTTGACCGCAATTCGTATCTTCTCAATAAGTAGGGGTTGTAACCCAAGTTACGGCTGGCCTATTGAATAAACCCACCGCAAACTGGTTTCGCTTTGGGCGTATGCAATACACCCCTACCACGAATTTTTGAGATGATACCGCAATTCTTCCAAGACCGGGTTTGGTTTAGCCTTATCAGGTTTTGGAAGAATTGCGACCGAATTAGAGCGTGAGGCTTACTTCTCGAAGGGGTACATTGTTAATCCCTTGAAAGAAAGTTACTAACTTAGCTCCGATTGCCTGATCGGGTATGAGAACTATCAACCGTTGCATAGTTTCAAAGGCGGCGGGCAAGTTTCCAGAGGAGGCTTTGACTAAAGCCAGCCATAACCCATAGACAATAGCGGTGGATTGGGTCTCTTGGGCTTCAGAGAGGATCGGCAACCGTTCCTCAACTTGGCTGAGCAGTTTAAAACCCTCAGAACGTCGTCCCAAGCGTATAAGTTCAATGGCAAGCCGAAGTTGAGCCTGAAAACGACCAAAAGGAGCCGTACCAAAATCCACTTGAGCGGCTCGCCTTCGCAACTGTACCAAATCCTCATACCGAATTACACCGGGCGTTACCAGAAATGTTTTGAGCATAGCATAGTAACGATTTAGCCCATTTACCATCTCTATAAGTGGGATGGTACTAAAGAGAAGGCCCGGTGACTCCACGCTAGAATTAGGCGAGCGTGAAGGACTTGACAAAGAGTCATCTCTAGCAAAATTTCCCATAATAAAAAAACATCTCCTTACCCACAAGCACCTGCCTAGGATACTAGCATATCAAACAGCAGCACCAAGCAAATACTTTTACTACCCGCGCAAAGGGCGGTTTAATCCAAAATATATTGTCCCTTACCCACAAGCGGTGATGTGCCGCTTTAAATCGTCTTTACCAGAGACGACGGAACTCTGTTAGGAGTTTCCTTAATATCATAAATATCGCATATAACCTAATAAACGCAAACCGGAAAATTTTTGCTGACTGAATTATGGCAACTTTATATAATTTTTAAAAAAGGGTGAGGCCACTGACCCCACCCCGTTGATATGGTATATTATAGCAGAACTTTAGAACAGTGCAATAGTCTTTTTTGTTAAAGATTCAGAAGGGTTTTCGGTTGCCAACTCGATCAAAACTTCCCAAACCTCACTTATTAATCCAGCCATTACAACTTTACAACCCGTCGCTTGCTCTACTTCTTTTGGGGTGAGGTCATCTAAGAAACGCCCTCCGTAGCCCTTTTTGTCTAGCATCACTTGGGGCAAAAAGAGTACCTCACCCAAATTGCCACCTGCGCCACGGAAGGCCAAGAGCGCGTCAATTACATCCCGACCGGTCAATAACCCGGCTATCGTCACGGTGGAACCGAGTGCTTGGTTGCGAACGGTTAGCAGGTTTAGCTCTAAATTTTCCACCGCCTTTAGCCGCGCAATAATGGGCTGGAAAGTGGGGGTAATCAATTCAGCCGTAACGAGGGTAGCCGAAAGAGGCCGGGCCAATTTAGCGGGCAACTTCTTTTCGGTCTGCTTCCAATCATCCAAGAAGCGGCGCACCAATCCCACTCCATTCTCAATTTGGTCAAAATCCTCATAATGGATACGGCCCGGCACTTTCTGACCAGAGAGCAAGTAAAACTCGTCGGAGAGGTAGACTAGAGGTGTACCAAATTCCTTTTTGAAAACCTTTTGCCAGTGGTGAACCAACGCGATAACCTCTTCTGCTTCCGTCGCGGTAAAGGTTCGCATCGGCATAGTGGCCTCGTTCTCAAAACCGCGCCCGTGTTGGCGATGGCTCTGCCGACGATCCCCCGTGTAACCCGACCCACCAGCCAAACCCACCGGGACTATCGCCATTGTCTGTAGTGCCGGATAAAACCCGGCTAAATTATGGATAGTCTTTTCAAGGTGTGATCCGTCATTCACTTCTGGCACTAGCACCACTTGGGTATGAACCTGAATTCCGGCGGCTTTAAGTCGGGTCAACTGCTCCAAAATATCCGGGGCGTTCTGATTGCCGAGCAGACGGCGACGCAGTTCCAAGGCGGTGCTATGTACCGAGAGATAGAGGGGAGTCAACCGTTGCTCAACAATACGTTGCCAATCCGCTTCCTTCAGATTGGTCAAAGTGACAAAGCCGCCATACAAAAAGGAGTAGCGGTAATCATCATCCTTTATATAAAGCGTCGGGCGAAAACCTTTGGGCATACGATAGACAAAGCAGAAGGGGCAATCGTTGTTGCAAACCGTGATACCGTCAAAGGTGGGAGCGGCAAATTCCAGCCCTAGCGGTTCGCCCTCTCCATTTTTCAGGCGAAAATTGAGGGATTGGCCCTCCCGTTCCACCGTCAGGCGCACCCTAGCCTCTACCGCCTCAAAGTGGTAATCAATCAAGTCTCGCGCAGGTTTACCGTTCACCGCCAACAAGCGATCACCCACGCGCAACCCGGCCTTGGCTGCCGCCGACCCCGGTGTCACCGCCACAATCTTATCTAATTCCTGCCGCTTCTTTACATTTCCCGAATGTAGGTTGCTTAGATTCAACTTCTTGTACTT
>JACAUC010000034.1 GCA_013390945.1 Candidatus Chloroheliaceae bacterium | reverse complement strand
GGATTTCTAATCCCGATTACACACAAATGTAGGAGGGATTTCTAATCCCGATTACCATAAACAAAAAGAACAACCTCACTGGCTGGCTACCGAAAAGGCTGTTCCGCATTGTCCAAATATATTATGGCCTTGATGTGCTTTTAAACAGACAAGGGTGGTTTTCTATTACCCCCTTCATTATATAGCTTAAAAGCATCATGTCAAGCATCAAAGGAGTTTTTATGTCTGAAAATAACCTGCATACCATCGGTACAGCCCCTTCTAGTCCGCGCTATAGCGGCTATACCATGGGGCCAAACTGGATCTACGACGCATTACTGCTCAAAGAAAGCTACTCAGTGGCAAAAGTAGTAATGTTTGTCAACCGCAATACTACCGGACGCACCGGGCCGGGCGGACACCGCATAGAAGTAGTGCAAGCTTCCTACGGACACATTGCCCGCGAAATGGAGATGAGCCTGCGAGCCGTAGGAGAAGGCGTAAGAGTAGCCCTAGCACGGGGCTACCTCATCCAAGTAAAAGCAGGCCGAGCCGCCACCGAAAACAAACCAGGTGAAGGAGGTTGGTACGCCCTAAACTGGAACTGGCCCTCCTTGCCCGATCTTAATTCTATTAAGCTAGAAGAACCTCTCCTAGCGCAAACTTTGCCCATCTCTACGCAAGTTTTGGCAACCCCCTCCGAAGAAGCGGTGCAAATCTTGCCTGTAGCAACAAAAGTGCAAACTTTGCCAGAACCAGCGGTGCAAACTTTGCCTGCCAAACCCGCTCAACTAGGGCAAATCTTGCCAGAACCAGCGGTGCAAACTTTGCCACCATGTATAAATAAACCTGATTCTAATTCAAATAAATTAGTCGAAATAAAAACACCTAGGATTATTTCGACTTCGCCAGCAAAAGCTGAAAAGGTTGAAACTGAACCCAAAGACCAACCAAGCTCATTTGTCATTGCTCATCTCATCTCAGACCTTACCCGTGAGTTTGGCGACAACCTTGCCCTTATCCGGCCCAACACTAGCCGAACCCTCAACCTTTGGCACAAGTCTAACCTGCCTGAACCAGAGTTCCTCGGCCTAATTTATCAAGCCCGACAGAAAACTTTGAGTGGCGGTCTGATCCAACATCGCCGTATGGATGCCAATGGTAACACCTCCGATTTACCCAACCGGATGCCCTATTTCTTTGCGGTGCTATCTGATCTTATCGCCAACCCCCAACAGTCCACTCACCCGGAGGCTCAGCTAACCCCGTCTTTGCCGAATAACCTGTCCCGACGTGCTAAGCCAATCCCGGCTCGCCAACCGCTTGCGTCTCAAAGCGAGGTAGTATCATATCCCACAGCTTCGCCTACTCAGCCTCAAAGCGTAGCCGAGGCTGTTTGGACGGAACCAGACCAACTTAAAGCCGCGCCAACGAGTAAGGTTGGTTCGGGTTTATGGGAAGAGGTGCTACCCCAACTCACTTGGCTTCCTCAGACCAAGCGCGAAGCGTTAGCTCAGGCTGAGCTTGTGCCAATTACAAACCCGCGAACGCCCGCGCGTTTTGAACTAAAATTTGCCCGAAACTGGCAAAAAAGCATCTTTACAGGCTGGGAACTTGACCAAATCGCGTTAGTGTTAGGCCCAGCCCTTGGTCAGCAACTCTATCCCGGTGCTATCATGCTTTAGGGGTGTTTAAGATACCACCCCTTCAGTTTTGATTTTAACTAAGATTTGGGGTTGTGGGAAAAGGCTCCGCCTCTACAAGGGCGCATTCAGTGACATCTAGGCCATAGAGGTCATGCGCTATATTATCAAGGGTGGCATCAGTCATTTGCCAATAGCCAATTAGAACAAGCAAATCCCTTCTGTGGGATGCTGCTCTGTCAATTGATTAATGTCCTAAGAGGCGGACACTGTTGCTGCGGTCGTGCCAATTAAGATTCACTTGCTTAAAACGGCGAATCAGGTTAGTGGCCTGACCATGTAGGGGTATAATTTTGGCATCCTTTACTTTCCACTCGTTGCGTAACTGCTTGATGACCAGTTGGCTATCGCCCCAAACCTCCACCGAATAGCTATCAGGACTCTTACTGGCTTTTTCGATGGTGCGGACTAAGTCTTGAAGGCCATGTATCAGGGCTAAATATTCGGCCTGATTATTGGTCATATTATCGCCAAACTGAATCCGGCTCTCCAACCGTTCGCGGCCCTTGCGGGTCTTGAGGTGGTAGCTACCATACGCCCGGCCGGGGTTAGGGTCGGCCCCACCATCGAAGGTTAGGGTGTAATCGTAAGTTGATACCGATTCGTCCACTATGGGTTTACTCATTTTTTAATCTAGCTACTTTCTTAAATTTGTTGCGCCACTCTAATAAACGCCCATCTTGCTGCCATTCACCCGTCCATATACCTAAATCGGTAGTATCAAAAGCAAAACATTCGATCATTCCTAAACCCGCATTAGGCTCTCTTCCCTCCCATTTGTCCATCTATCGATTTAACACGTCTGTTTTAATTATAGCAAGAGCGAAATCACCGGACGGAGTCGCTTCCTACAAGATTTGTGGGATGCCGCTCTGTCGGTTGATCGCTTCCTACAGCATTTGTGGGATGCCGCTCCGCCGGTTGATCGCTTCCTACAGCATTTGTGGGATGCCGCTCCGCCGGTTGATTGGTTGCCGTCGGTTGATCTTATTCCACCCGTACCCTCGCATATTGGCGACCACGTTTAAGTACCATGCCATCTTGGAGGGTGATGCGACCTTTAGGTGCGGTGAACTTTTCGCCATTGATCGAAATAGCACCACTGACGATAAAACGTTCGGCGGCGTTTTTACTTTCGGCCAACTTAGTTGTCACCAATAAGTCGCGCAGGGCTACTTCTCCGGCAGGCAGGCGATATTCTGGCAAATCTTCGGGAACCTGATGTTCGGAAATAGTATGCTTGAAATAGTCGGCGGCAGCGTCGGCGGCAGCAGTGCCATGATACATCTCTACTAGAGTATGGGCTAACCTGCGCTTGAAGAGAATCGGATTAGCCCCACCTTCCATTTCGGCTTGCATCTGCTCAATCTCTTCTTCTGGCACACGGGTGATATTTTGGAAGTAGGGAATAATCTGCTCATCTATCACGCTCATCACCTGACCATACTGCTTATTTGGTTCTTCGGTGATATAGATCCCGTTGCCCTCGCTGGTACTCATTTTGCGCCCATCAGTGCCGTTAATCATCTCGTTGAGCAAGACCGACTGAGGCGACTGACCAAGCATCTCCTGCAACTGCCGTCCCGTCATTATGTTAAACAACTGATCGGTTCCGCCCAACTCCACATCGGCCTTAATCATCACACTATCGTAAGCCTGCATAATCGGGTACATGATTTCCTGCAACGACACGGGTTTACCGGCCCGAAGGCGTTCCCGAAAATTTTCGCGCCCGGTCATCTGGGCAACGGTGAAGCGGGGTAGTAGCTTGGTCATCATCTCGGCGAGGGTCATTTTATCGAACCAATCGGTATTATAGTGCCACTCCACCTTGTCAAGATCGAGGATCAGGCCGATTTGTGCTTTATAATTTTCCAGATTGCGCTGAACCTGTTCGCGGGTGAGCAGGGGGCGCGTCGAATCTTTATCGCTGGCATCGCCAATCATGGCGGTAAATTCGCCGATAATCAGGACAATTTGGTGGCCTAAATCTTGAAAGGCCCGTAACTTATGTAAAGTTACGCTGCGCCCGATATGAATACGCGGACCGGTGGGATCAATCCCCAACTTGATCCGCAACTGCTGTCCGCTGCGGAGCTTGGCTTCCAATTCCTCGCGGGTCACAATCTCCGCCACTGCCCTAGTTAAAACCCGGTCAATTGCATCCCGTTCGTGGGCAGGTTTTATAATTACGTCCACTTTGCCACCTTTCTGATTATCCGATTTACGTTGGTGAGGGGTTATCGGCCCGGTTTCTACCCCAGCCTGAGTTATATTCCAAGTGACGCGGGGCTGCGTTTTATCAAGGAAAAAGGTCTGGCACTTTGCGTCCAAATGTGCGGTTAATAACGCCGCTAGTTCACTCGCGGCAGCCTCTACCTCGGCCCGGTTAAGGCTACTAAAACCATCTATCGGGAAAAAGATGTTACGGCTGTCAGGAGTGACGCGAGCCTTCCGTCCTTGTCGCCAAACCCAACGGCGGGTACGCACTTCGGCTTCGTCCACATAAATTGGCTCACCGGGTAACAGATGTTCCACCCGGCCCTCATCCCCTGCTTTTACATCAGGTGGTGAGAAGAGGTCCGTCGCATGAGCCAACCGCACCTCAAAAGACCCAACCAATTGATCTAGGTCATGGCCGCCCATCGGCAAAAGATATTTGATGGCGACCGCATTGGAGAGATTGACCGCCGGGTTAATATTGGGTAGTTCATCGCCCCGCAGTACCCGTTTTGCCAAAGCCTCAATTGAGCTAGGGTATTCGCTCGGCTTGATTCCGACCAAACGAAAAGCCTCCCGCCAAGCCGCAATACCCTGCCAAGCGGAAATATCGCTCCAAGTGGCAATGGGAGGTTGCTCACTAGTGCTAGGTTTCGGGCGTACCGCCACCACCGCCTCTTGCAAAAGGCGGTAGCTAATCTCGCCTGCTTGCCGATTGTCAATTCCGGCAGCAATCACTCCACCTACGCAATAGTCGGGAAATTTTTCAAATATTTGAGGTGCTATGCTAAATTCCATTTTTTCTTTCTAAACAATTGTGGTGTATCGGGATTAGAAATCCCTCCTACATTTTAACTCTCGTCATCGTCGTCATAATCGTCATTTTGGAAATCCTGTTGCCTAAGTGTCTCTAAATGGGCTAACTCGGTCAAAGTGCCAGTAACTTGCTCCTCTTTTGACCAGATAGTGACCACCTCGTCCTTAGCGATTAGACCTTTGCGGGTTAAGGTGGCTAGGGCCACAAGGTGTAAGACCGGAGAGCCAATCCGACTGAAGGTTAACCGCTTCACCGTTTCCAAGCCATTGATAACCTGATCTTCCAGCTTAAACTCTTGATCGGCGATTAGGCTTACCTCTATGCTTAAATCCTCTAAACCCTCGCCTGTCCAAACCTTGTATAAGAGAAAATCAAGGTAGAGGCTAGGATATTCTTTCATCAACTGGTGGTAATAGTTATCCAGCTCATCGTCCAGCTTTTTGCCCTTATACTTGGCTTTTAGAGCCTCCTGAGCAGGCTTATCCGTTGCCATAATAGTTGCCATAAGGAGTTCAGGATCATGATAGAAGAAGCGGTCGCCTGGCTTTGGGCCTACCTCGCCATCTACCAAGGCCCAGCGGGTGTAATCGAGCAATTCATCGCTATCGTCTAAAAGATCCTGTTCCTCTACCTCATTGATCCATTTCAAGGCTAGTTCTCGTTGGCCTAAATGTGCGGCGGCAACCACTCCTAGAAGCAAGGCTTGGGTCAACGTTTCAATGTCCTCTTCCAAGTCAAAGACCTCTTCCAACTGAGCGGAATTGAGGAGCGGTGCAACTAGGTCAAAGACCCGCTGGTCTTCTTCCAAATAAGCCCACGAGTCGGCTAGGTTCACCACCTCATCCGGTTCTTCGGGTAGGGGTAAAGCCGCCAGCCTACCAGCATATTCACAGGCTTGGGCTAAGCGTCCCCATGAGGCCAAGTTCTGTACCAAGGTATTGAGGGTATAGGGATCATTAGGGGCAATTTGTTCTAGGATATAGTCTAGCTCAGCCTTTGACTGGTCAATCTTACCTTCAAAGAGATAAACCATCGCAAGGCCGTTATAAGGCTCAATTTGAGTGGAGTCTAGCTGACGAGCCTCCTTATAGTAACGCTGGGCTTCTTCAGGACGGCTACGTTCTAAAGCCAAACTACCACGCTCAATCAGTAGACCATAAGGCAGAAACTCTTGGGGAGATTGACCTGCTTCTTCAGCTAACGCGGTTAGAGCTTCTTCGCAAAGTTGAAGTATTTCCAAACCGTCCTCTTTTTCTATAGCCCCTTTGCTCAATTTTGCGAGTCCGTCAAGGTTTACCTGCTGGATAAACTCATAGCCTAGCAACGGAAAACCACTTAGATAGTGGGTCGTGGCTAGTTTCAAGAGCAAGATTTGCCCATTATTGATGCCGGGTTGCTTCCTTTCACTGAGCGGCATTAGTTCTAATGCCCGAATAAACGCTTCACGAGCTTCATCATTATCCTCTAGGCTCATATAATTTAGACCCATTAAATCAAAAAGCATGGGTCGGTCGGAATAGTTCTTCTTTAAATCCTCCAATATTTCTAGGGCTTCTTCATGCTTGTGTTCACCGCCCAATTTGTGGGCCTTGGTAACTTGCTTGGTGAAATAACGTTCAGCAGTTAAATCTTGAATAGGTACAACCTTAGAATTTTGCCCATGATGGGGAGGTTTCTTCTTATCTTTATCTTTTTTAGCCATTTTTCCTTCTTTCTTAATCAACCGATCAACCGACGGCAACCAGTTGACGCGGTATCCCACCTTAATCAACCGACGTATCACGTGAAACTAAATTTGGGGGTAGGGGTTTATGCAATAAACCCCTACTCTTTCAAAAATACTAAGCTTAAAGGGCGTTGGTCACAATCTCTTGTGCTTCCTTTAAGATGAGGCCAAGATGGTCAGGGCCGTTGAAGCTTTCAGCATAAATCTTATAGACATCCTCAGTGCCGGAGGGACGGGCGGCAAACCAGCCATTCTCCGTTACCACTTTCAAGCCGCCAATCTCGGCTTGGTTGCCCGGTGCTTTGGTGAGCTTGGCGACAATTGGCTCACCCGCCAATGAAGTAGCTTGTACATTCTCTGGCGATAATTTCTTGAGACGCTCTTTCTGAGCCGGAGTAGCCGGGGCATCTATGCGGGTATAGGAGGGATTGCCGAGCCTTTCGGTCATCTCTTGATAATGTTGGCCTGGATCTTTGCCTGTACGGGCCGTAATCTCTGCCGCCAACAGATCCATAATCAGGCCATCTTTATCGGTCGTCCAGACCGTACCATCGCGCCGCAAGAAGGAAGCACCCGCGCTTTCTTCACCCCCAAAACCAAAGCTACCATCTACCAAGCCTGCCACAAACCACTTAAAACCTACTGGCACTTCGGAAACCTGCCGTCCCAATTCTAATCCGACGCGATCAATCATGCTGCTACTGACCAGTGTTTTGCCAATGGCACTGTTAGCAGACCAACCCTCACGATAGCGGAATAAGTACCAGATTGCCACCGAGAGATAATGGTTGGGATTCAGTAGACCAGCCCCCGGCGTAACAATCCCATGTCGGTCGGCATCGGTATCGTTGCCAAAAGCGATAGCATATTGATCCTTGAGGCGAACTAAGCTGGCCATGGCGTAAGGTGAGGAGCAATCCATTCGGATTTTCCCATCGTGATCTACCGACATAAAGCCAAAGGTCGGATCTACCGTACCGTTTACAAGGGTCAGGTTTAGGCCATAACGTTCGGCGATAGGTTCCCAATAAGCCACACTAGCCCCACCTAGCGGGTCCGCCCCTATTTTTAGGCCGGATGAACGGATAATATCGAGGTCAATCACGTTACCAAGGTCGGCAACATAGGGAGTGATAAAATCATGCTGGTGGGTAGTGGAGGCTTTGAGGGCCGCTTCATAAGTAACCCGCTTGACCCCCTGCAGCTTCTCCTGCAATAGAGCATTGGCCCGATTTTGCACCCAGCCCGTAATATCCACATCCGCCGGGCCGCCGTTGGGCGGATTATATTTGAAGCCACCATCACCGGGGGGATTATGCGAGGGGGTTATCACGATACCATCCGCCAAGCCAGACTTGCGCCCCCGGTTATAAGCCAGAATAGCGTGGGAGATAACCGGAGTTGGGGTATAGCCCTCGTTTTCGGCCACAAATACCTCTACCCCATAGGCAGCCAACACTTCTAGGGCCGTCCGTTGGGCCGGGGCAGAAAGGGCGTGGCTATCCATACCCAGATAGAGTGGGCCATCAATGCCCTGACCTTGACGGTATTCTACAATCGCCTGAGTAGTTGCCAAGATATGATCTTCATTAAAGGAAGCATTGGCAGCAGTACCACGATGGCCGGAAGTGCCGAATTGCACCTTCTGTAAGGGATTGGTCGGGTCGGGGTGGAGATCATAATATTGATCGGTTAATTTTGCAACATCAATCAGAAGTTCTTTTGGAGCCGGTTTACCGGCCAGAGGGCTGGTAGCCATATGTCTACTCTCCTTATATTATCCTTATGTGGATGGAATATCACCCTACTTTGGGTGGTTCCTTTTCCTCTTCTCTCTTGAAAAACTGCCCAGTTATATTACCCCTATGGTAAAGATTACGACTACTTAATCGAGCTAAATTTAATTTCAGACTGACCACCATGATAACGGTGTAAGGGTCTAATCGTCAAACTACCTCCATTCAAGTTGATGGGTTAAATCGGGATTGGAAATCCCTCCGACAAGTGAGTTTTTTAATCTCCACCTACCAAATCTTTGAGGGTTTGGGAAACTCGCTGGAGGCGAGAGCGAATATTCCAAGAGAGGCTTTCGGGTTTTCGGGCGATCAGTTGGGCCACCACTTTTTCCAGCAGGGCTAATTCTGCCTCTATATCGGCGGCTTCGTCCTTTATCGTCTGATACAACTCAGCCGAAGGCGCGGCTTCGACTTGTGGTAGTGGGGCTATTTCTGCTAAAGGAGGGGCCGCGTTTGTCACCACTTTCCCATTGTGTTTAATAAGCGGTTGGTCGCCAATCTCTTCCGCCTGATTGTGATTTTTATCACTATTTCCAGGTAAACTGGAATTTGTGATTTTTGTAACAATGTTAGCCTTGTTGCTTTGGACTGGAGTACGCGGATTATTGACACTTGGCGTAGTTTCACGGGAAACCCTGCCTTGCTCCACTTGCACCCTAAGTTGTTGCACAGTCAGTTCCTCGAACATTATCTGTTGGATAAGTTCGTTCAAACGCTGGTCATTTTCCCGAACGCGCAGCAGAAGAGGCACATGGCTAAAAGTCTCCGGTTTCTGCTCCACCATCTTTTTTACCGTTGGTGGAGCATTATGTAAAGCTAGGCGCGACTCGATCCAGCCCCTTTTCTTGCCTATTATCACCGAAATTTCCCTAGCGGAGAGGTTTTGTTGGTCAGCCAAAAAGCCTACAACACCTGCCTCACCCAACGGATTAAGGTCTAAGCGCGAAAAATTTTCACTTGCCATAATTCGGGCCATTTCGGTGTCGTTCAACTCTAAGACCTTGACCGGCACCGCTTTCAACCCCGCCCGGCGAGCGGCTTCCTTCCGCCGATGTCCGTAGGCCAACTCAAATTGACCCACCACACCCACTTTTCGACGGGCCAGCAGTGCGCCATAGAAACCATTGCTCTTGATAGAGTCCACCAATTCCTCGACCGATTCATCGTCAAAGGAGCGGCGGGCCAAGTGTTGATAGGGATTATCTACCAATAGCTCAAGCTCTAATTCCTGAATGGGTACTTGGACCGAGGCCAGTTCCATCTCCTGACGGAGTTTTTCCCCGAACGCTTGCGGTGCATCGTCTTCTTCTTCTGGTTTACCGCCGCTCCAGTTTGCCATTGAAGATATTTTACCCTTCATATTGCGGCTAAATTTTGAAGATGACATATAGAAAGCCTCTTATCCTTTCTGGTTGGTTTCTCAGGAGTAGGGGTGTATTGCATACGTCCTGCACGTTTTGGATAGCCTTACTTAGCTCTTAGTGGTTTTTCGGCGCGAGAAGGAAGTATCAACCTCATCCGTTGAGCCAGTTCGTCGGCCAGCGCGTGGAAATCGTCGGTAACAGGGCTATTCGAGGCATATACTGGCAAGGGTACAGACATCGCGGAGGCTTCACTAGCTAGGGTAGAGCGCCGAATTTCGGTTTGGAGTAGCAACTCAGGGTACATCTCTTGGGCCGAGTTTTTAATCTCCTGCTTAATACGGGTGCGCTCCATCATATTCATAACGATTCCGGCAGGCTTGTTGATCGTCTTATAATAGCTGGCATTTTTACGGGCTACCTTTATTAGGGCTGCCACCGAACGAAGCGACCACGCATCGTTTATCGGGATCAAGTACCATTGAGAAGCAATCAGCACATTTACACAAAATTTGCCCAAGTTGGGCGGACTATCCAAAATAATAAGATCGTATTGCTCTCTCGCTTTTTCCAACGCCGTAATCAAACGCAAATCGCTACCTACCAAACTTGGCAACGTTATTTCAACCTCGGCCAACTCAACTGTAGCCGGGATAAGTGAAACGCCGGGTACAATTGTATCCACCGCTAATTCAGGTACGGTGGCTCGCTCCAGATAGAGTTCCGAAATCGTACCGGACAATTTACGTTCAAAGGCATCCACGCCCAATTGCAATGAGACATTACCCTGTGGGTCACTATCTAGTACCAACACTTTAAGGCCGCGTTCAGCATAGACCGCCGCCAAAGCTGCCGCAATACTGGATTTACCTACTCCCCCCTTCTGGTTGCAGAGGCCCAGTGTCATTCCCTGATATTGGCGCGAAGCGCTAATAGCCTCCTCTGCCCCGGTTTTTTCTGCGATTGGTTTCATAATAGCGTCTACTCCTTTCTTGGCCGAGGTTGGTCGGCCTGGCCCGGTCTCTTCGGTTAGAAATTGCTCCAAAGCTTCAAGAGTGGTATACCAGACGGCGCGATTACCCTCCCCAACTTTTTCGGCTTTCAAGCGACCATCCTCACAAGCCTGCCTCAATCCTTTGCGGGTGTAGCTTTTGGCCCGGTCAAAGCGACTGGCGTTTTGGGCTGTCCACAAAGCGGCCTCTTTTAGCGCGAGTTTTTCTGGTATCGGCGAACTACTTGTTTTAATTTCCATTTTTTCCTAGTTTACATAACATTTCAAATTAAGCGATATGAGGCAATCTAAGATTAATTAGCTACCTTCATATTACAGCCCAGGGCGTTAATAGTCAAGCAAGCGGTTAGTTCATAGTTATTGGTTTATAGTAGTGCTTGTTGGTTAATTGGGTGTTGGAGGACAGAAAACGGAGCTAATTTGAAATACGCAGATGTAGGAGGGATTTCTAATCCCGATTTTATTATAAAAGAAAAACCGGATATATTCTAAACTTTAAGTCTAGAATATATCCGGTGGCATAACTATTTGCCGCAAAGGTGGGTATGCCAGTCAGGGTCATTCAACCGTCGTTTTAGCTCCAGCAATTTGCGCTTTAACTGATCCGGGTATTTGGCATCGGCTAGGGCGTTCTGAAGCTGTACAATCTCGTCGGCCTGTTGTACTACTAAGGGTTTATCCCACAAGCTTAACCGAAATAGATTCTGCTGATCATACTCATCTTGGATTAAACGATTCGAAATTCTGTTGTGCAACTGATTGTTGTTTTTCATAACTACATTCCCACAGCCCTATTATAAAATTAGCATTACCTGACTTAGCATTAGCAAAACTATAATAATTTTTATAATACCGAAATAACTAAAGCCTCTAACCTCTAAGGATATATTAATAGCTCTTCAATCTTCTTCAGACAACTTTATTGTAGCTTATAAACATTACGCTACACCTTACTAAAGCGGCTATTTATAATTAATTTTTTTTATTGTCCTGCCTGTTAACCTAAGAAGATTAAAAAGGTTACACCGCCCTTCATAGCGCGTGGCGGTGGTTGCAACCCCCGTATATACCGAAGCCCCGTAGCCCCCAAGAACCTTATATTTGTTGGCAAATGGATTTCAAGGATAGTAGTACGGTTGAAGCGGGGGTCATCTTTGGCCTGAATTGGACAGTCACAGCCAAAATTTGACACCAAGCCCTTGCCTGAGTATACTTAAAGCAACGGGGATTATCTCCGATATATATATAGATGTGCTTCTTACACCTATAAAATTGAGGCACTTCATACAAGAATTTTGTATATTTAAAAACTGGGATTATTTCCTAAACAAACAAGGAGATCAAAAAATGGTAACTAAACCATCGGACATAACCGACAGTACTTTTGTGGCTGAAGTAATTGAAGGTAGTAATACCCAACCTGTTCTAGTAGATTTTTGGGCGGCGTGGTGTGGCCCGTGTAAGATGGTTGCTCCCGTTCTGGAGCAGATCCAAGAGGAACAGGAGGGCAAGCTTCGAGTAGTCAAGGTGGACGTGGATGACAACCAACAGGTAGCCAGCAAATATGGCGTGATGAGCATCCCCACTATCATCCTATTCAAAGGTGGCAGCGAGGTCAAACGGATTGTGGGCTTCCGCGCCAAAGAGTTTATTCTTTCCCAGATTGGGGACTATATTAAAGTAGCAGAATAAATTTTGGAAATGTCTTACAGTCCACAAAGATTGTGGAGCTAACGAAATCGCTTAGGAACTTGCAAAAACAGTCTTCTTTGCTATGTTGAATAAAATTTGTATCCAACAATCTTTCAACTGTGAGCAAATTTATTTAAAATCAAGTTTTTCTAGTATCTTCTCAATGGGTAGGGGCTTATTGAAACCAGTTTACCTAAACCCGCCGTAGGCCAGCCTCAAATTGGGCGTATGCAATACATCCCTACCCCGAAATATTGAGAGGATACCATATTTTCTAGCTGTGCCAGCTTTATGCCTAACTTTTGAAACTTCCCTAACGCGAAAGTAACCTCCCTACTGGTGCTGGACTTATTCTAATATATTTACCTGCTTGCTGAAGAAACCAATTGACACCCTTCTAATATCTGTGCTAAGCTCTCTTTCAAAAAGCACTTTAGCTGTTTTGGTTAATTTTAGTAGGATAATGAAGGAATGAGACTAGCCCTCAATGAAATTCACTTAGGGGATGCACGTAAATTACTAACCGAAATAGAACCTGACTCGATTACTTGCAGTGTCTGGTCGCCACCTTATCATGTGGGAAAAGAATACGAAAAAGATTCCTCGTATGAAGAATGGGTGGCTTTGCTTACAGAGGTAATTCTATTACATTATCCTATAATTAAGCCCGGTGGTTTTCTGGTGGTCAATATCGCTGATATTCTTTGCTTCCCTGACCCGACTATGCCCCGTATTCAAGCTCGAAATCTGCGACGGCAACGCTCAGACGTAGCCCGTGAAGATGTATTAGCAGTTAAGCAAGCCTATCCGAACTATAATCGCTATCAACTGGCAAATCTCTTGGGGTGTAGTGAGCAGACCATAGACCGCCGCCTTAACGGTAATAACATTCGAGGCGGTAAGTATGCTATACAAACGCGCGTTCATTTAGTTGGGGGCATAATTGAAGAGGCTGGTACTAGGGCAGGTCTTTATCTTTATGACCGACGTGCTTGGGTGAAAGATGCTACGTGGGAAAACTCCAAGTGGCATACCTTGTCTTATCGCTCCGTAGATGAATTTGAATACCTCTACATATTTTGGAAGCCGGGTGAGACAGTCATTGATCGAGACAAGCTTACCCCGGAGGAGTGGGTTAGTTGGGGGTCGCGGGGAGTTTGGTCTATTCCTTCAGTACGTGCTAACGATGACCATGAAGCAAAATTTCCCCTTGAATTACCAAGGCGGGTTATCAAGCTGTTGACCGCACTAGGTGATACAGTATTAGACTGTTTTATGGGTAGTGGCACAACCGCTATCGCTGCCATTCAGGAAGGGCGCAACTATATAGGTATAGAAAAATTCCCGCCTTATGTTGAATTGGCTCGACGTGCTTGCAAAACGGAACTAGCTCGCTTAAATAATACACTTACTGTTCAGCTTGCACTTACAATGGAATAAATTTAGTTTTTAGTCAGGATTGGGTTTGGGAGGGGGGGCCAGATGGGGCTGTGCATACCAGTTTCCATCCTCCCACTTTATTTTCATAGCTCTAGGCCAATCACCAATACCTGCCAATTGTTCAAACCTCACTCGTACCCGTCTGTTGGTATCTTGGACGGTTTTATCATCTTTACCAGCAATCAGCAATCCTTTGGTATTGTGATGGTATTGTGGGCCATCAAACATGAGAAGCCCATTTGGTACACTGACTAATTCCAAGTATTCAAGAATCTGCTCTCCAGCATTATCCCTTATGTAGTTTACTTTGAGGAAATAAGTCAAGCAAAGCAACCTGCGTCCTTCAAGCACATAAAATGGTGGTAGTGCGGGCCGAAAAATCATTGGATCCTTATCTTTACCTCGCCTCTGCACGTTTACGGCTAAGTTTTCAAACCCATCACCTCTCCAAGATTTTCCATCACCAGAAATTTGGAAAGGACTTGCTACAATCTCGTTTGGATTATCGTTGGATCCAGTTGCTTTTACGTCAAAATGGATAAACACGTCTTCAGTAGCAAAGCGTACATCTCCTCCAAGTGGTAAGCCCAGATATTCTAAGCCTATCAGGTTCGCCAGCGTGAGAGACCGTATTATATGTGAGCTAACAGTTTTTTCTGCTACCTCAATCCAAGGTATAGAATTACCTATGGGAGACCTACCACGCTGTCGAGGCTGGTAGTTAATCCAAAACGGACGCAAGGTATTTGCTTTGTTGAAGTCATTTCTTATCCTATCAGCAGTTTTAAGGGTAAGTTCTTCCAGAAAATTCATATATCGTTTTTCGGTGGCTGCGATCATAGACCCTTGCTGTACCAGTTCCTCCCGTATCTCTCGGAAAGACTCTTCAGTGATTGACATTGTGTTTAGTCTCCCAATTGGTCTCAAGTTGTAAAAAAAGCTGTGACAAGGATAAGTTTAAAGCTTGTGCTAGTTTGCTGGCGGTTGCAATGGAGACCGTTTTTTCCCCGCGTTCAATTGCGCCAATATAAGTGCGGTGTAAGCCACAAAGGTCAGCAAATTCTTCCTGAGAAAGTCCACCTGCCATTCGTAAGCGGCGAATCACATTACCAAATTGTTGAGCTAAAGAGTTGTCTTGCATGAAGAGAGAATAGAATAATGCTATCTAAAAGTCTACACACTAAAGGTAGCAGACTATCTGGCTTGGCTTACTTTGTTGCATCTGTAATTAAATGCCCTATAATGCGGTTAGGGCATCGTTCAACTTTTGTTAACTGACCACTGGTAGCTAATGAAGAATTTTTCGGCAAGGTTCAAACTAAATTTAAGGGTTACTCTAATAGTACTGGCGGTAGTAGAGCTACTGTTGCTGGGCTGGATTATCTTTTCGCCTTCCTCTTCGGTGGTGAAAGAACCTCCGGCGACGGCTTCCCCTTCGGGGGGTAGTTCTTCTTTATCCGCCTCTAAATCACCCACGCCAACGTTGCCTCCGCTTTCAGCCCCGCTCAATCCACAACATGGCATTCATGGCCCGGTGGGTGGACAATGGACGGACGCTTTACGGGAGGCACTCTCCTCGTTTCAGAATAGTGCGGGTGAACGAGCCGCTCCGGGATTGGTGGTGGCCCTCAGTACTGATATGGCTGCCGCCAATAATCGGGAGGGGATGCGGATGGAGCAGGACTTGTTGCGCTACCAACAGCAGGGAAGTGAAGTTTACATAAGAATCTATCCCCAGCGTTTTCCGGGTGGACTAACTGAGACGCTTGGCCCGAAGGATGGGCGCAATACCCTCAGTGGTACGCCCGAAGATGCCGCCCAAGATATTTTTCGCTTTTTGCAAGAGCAACAACAACGCAATGGCTGGCATTTTACCCGAATTATTCCGGGCAATGAGCCAAATCTGGAATGGCCGAATGAAAACTATTATCAGAACGTGCTGGCTTGGCGGAGCAATAATGACCCGATAAAGTATGATGCGATTAATAGTTACCTGATGAAGTTGTACAAGGCTTGGCAACGCCGCCTAGAACAACCCGATGCCGTAATCTTCCGCGACACGGTACTCTATTTTCCGGCGTTGGCGCAGGATGGTGATCCTACCTATTTTGGTGGAGCCTATTTTTATGATAAAAACCAGCCTATCGCCAATAAATATGATCGGCTGCGCTCGGCTATCGAACTCTTTGGACGTTTTAGTTGGCACAACTATTTTCGGCCCGGCCAAGCTTGGAATGATCGGGCGGCAACGGCTTTTCCAGATTGGCTCAAGCAAGGTTTGGCTAAGGGTTGGCCTTATCTAATCAGCGAAGCGGGTTGGACACCGGATGCGCTGGCCCTACCGATACAGAAAGATGGTTTGTTGTTTATTGTGCGCTTCTGGAATCGGCTAAAATGGAGCGCGGCCTTGGCGCAGGATAGCCGTCGTTTGTGGCGTACCCAAGATGAAACCCTCGCTGGTTTCAACTTTGAAGACGACCTACAATACTTTATTACTACCTGTGCAGGAGATACCGGAGATACCAACTTTAGGTTCAAGCCGGGGGTGGCGGTCTGGTTGGCAGGCTCGGAGGGGAATTTTATCGAGGCCGTTGGGGTGGAGCCTGAACCAGAGGGCGCTATTCGTCGCTGGTTAAGGCGTTATGCTGCTTGGCAGAAATAAAGATGCCAATTGCAACTTCAGCCATAAAAAGATACACTTTAGCCAGTTAGCAGTTAGAGTCAGGCAGACCAAGAATAGCGCAAAAGTAGGCGGGTAAAAGAATATGACCAGAGACGATAACAACGAAAATAACTCAACAACGGCAGTAGCGGATAACAGCGGTAGCGCACCGCCGCCGCACACTCCTGATTTTGATTCGATTAGACAACTTAGCCCTTATGGAGCAGAATATTGGAGTGCCCGTGATCTAGCCCCATTGTTAGGCTACGATAAATGGCAAAATTTTGAAGTAGCGATCAATCGAGCCAAAACCTCTTGCGAACAAGTAGGGCAAATAGTGGGTGACCATTTTACTGGCGCCAGTAAAATGGTCACCCTAGGTTCTGGCGCAAAACGCACCGTTAAAGACTTTATCCTAAGCCGCCTAGCCTGCTATTTGGCGGCCCAAAACGGTGATCCACGTAAACCAGAGATTGCCGCTGCTCAAAACTATTTTGCTCTTGCCACCCGCAAGACCGAACTAGCCGAACTAAAAGAAGCCCAAGACGAACGGCTCTACCTGCGAGAACAAATAGGCGAAAGCAACAAAAGCCTAAATGAAGCGGCCAGAAGTGCCGGAGTTCTACCCCAAAGCTTTGGTACTTTCCATGATGCGGGTTATCGAGGACTTTATGGGGGGTTAGGAATAGACGAGGTGAAAGACCGAAAGGGTATTCCAGCCAAAGAAGATTTGCTAGACCGAATGGGCCAAGCAGAATTAGCCGCTAACTTTTTTCGCATTACCCAAACCAATGAGAAACTTCGCAAAGAAGAGATCATCGGTCAAGCCAACGCCATCAAAGCCCACCGCCAAGTTGGGCAGAAGGTACGCAAAGCCATCGAGGACATCGGCGGTGATATGCCCGAAACCCTACCAGCCGAACCTTCGATCAAGCCTCTACTGGACGAGAAGAAGAAGAAGCGGAAGAAGGCCATACCACCGCCGGGTCAGGTGGCCTTCCCAATGGAAGATACTACTGCCCCTATTATCGGCACTGGATCAGAGCCAAATGGAGGAGAAGAATAGAAATGAATATGGAAACTAACCCTGCTTGGATTAACCGCCACGAATACCCCTTTGCCCCCCATTATTACCAATGTGAGGCAGGCAAGATGCACTATATAGATGAGGGTAAAGGGGAGCCTATTGTAATGGTACATGGCAACCCGATTTGGTCTTTTTCTTACCGTCATCTTATCAACCACTTGGCAAAATCACACCGCTGTATTGCAATGGATCATCTTGGTTTTGGTCTCTCGGACAAACCAGCCGATTGGTCGTATCTTCCAGAGGATCATGCCAAAAACTTTAAACAACTCATGGAATACCTCCAGCTTAAAGATATTACCCTAATAGTGAATGATTGGGGTGGCCCCATCGGACTATCGTATGCGATAGCTTATCCTGAAAGAATCAAGCGCATCGTACTCTTCAATACTTGGCTTTGGCAAACCAATGACGATTGGTATTACCAACTCTTCAGTGGTTTTATGGGAGGTGTCATTGGCAAATTCTTGATTAAAAAGTTTAATTTTTTTGCTCGCACTTTTATCTGGGTGGTCTATGGAAACAAGGCTAAATTGACACCAGAAATCCGCCGCCACTATATAGAACCACTAAAAATTCCGGCTGAACGTAAAGGAACTTGGGTCTTCCCTAAGCAGATTATTAGTTCGGGTAAATGGCTCGGAGAACTTTGGTCGCAAATTGATATGATCACGGCTAAGCCAACTCTCATTTTATGGGGACTTCGCGATATTGCGTTTCGTAAAAAGGAGTTAGAGCGGTGGAAGGGTGTTCTTCATAACTATACGGTTCATACCTTCGCCAATGTCGGACACTACCCTCAAGAGGAGAATTATGAAGAAGTCGGACGTTTATTGACTCTCTTTTTGGAAGATTAAGTTGCCTGATGGAACAGCGAAACTGTAACCTAGGGCTATTTGTGTCTCTTCTCAATAAGTAGGGGTTGTAGGTTGGCCTCAGATTGGGAGTATGCCATACGTCCCTACCCCGAAATTTTGAGATGATACCTTTATTTTGTATTCAAAATTGATTACCGCTAAAGGATAACCTAAATATGAACGAACCTTTTTCTCAGGCAGAGCGTCAAGCGTTATATCGGGTGATGGAGTTGCGCCGCGATATTCGCCATTTTTCTTCTGAACCAATTCCAACCGAGATTCTGGAGCGCATTCTTGAAGCTGCTCATATTGCTCCTTCGGTGGGCTTTATGCAGCCTTGGAACTTTATTCTTATATCTTCGCTCCAAATTCGTCAAAGCATTAAAACGCTCTTTGAAGAGACCAACCGAGCGGAACTGGCTAAAATAACCGAGCAGGAAAGAAAGGAACTCTACCGCAGCCTTAAATTGGAGGGCATCTTGGAAGCTCCCTTAAACATTGCGGTCACTTGTGACCGCGAACGGGATGCTCCTTTTGTTTTAGGACGTGGCGCAATGCCAGAGATGGATTTGTTTAGTACCTGCCTAGCGATTGAGAATCTCTGGTTGGCCGCCCGCGCAGAAGGGATTGGTATCGGTTGGGTAAGTTTGTTTGATCGTCCCTCCCTCGAAAAGCTACTTGAACTACCCCCCAATGTACGCTTGGTAGCTTATTTGTGTGCGGGCTATCCGCTAGAATTTAGAGCTAAGCCACTACTAGAGGAAGTAGGTTGGAAGAATCGTTTGAATCTGGCAAATTTGGTCTATCATGATAAATGGGGTGAGATCAGCCCTCTTTTTGGGAATGAAAAGAATCACCCCTCGTTGTAGGGGCGTATTGCATACACCCAAAATGAGGCTGGTCTACGGCGGGTTTAGGTAAATTGGGTCACAACCAAACCAGTTTACGTTGACCGTAACCAAGGTTGGTTGTTCAATAGGCCAGCCGTAACTTGGGTTACAACCCCTACCAATTGAGAAGATAGCCAGATAGCTTAGTTTAGGGATTCGGGTGGTTCTAGTTCCGGTATCGGGTTACTTTGCTTTAGCTCAGAACTCAAACCGTTAGTGATTCGCTCTGGTTCAGGTTTTGGTAGTGGGGATTCAAATGTGACCATAAAGGGGGTTAGTCCAAATTCAGGCCACGAGTATAGGATTACCCCCATCTCCGGTTTTCCCCAAAAAGGATCATTCACAATCAGCCGTCCATCGGGGAGATAGCCCTTAACCACAACAATATGCCCGAAACCCTTTAGAGTAGTTGCCAGCACTACGGGCGCACCGTAATTTAGTTCGGCTTCTACCGCTAGTCTATGCGCGATTTGACTTTGAGCATTTAGCCCATGATTAATTGCATAGTTTGCCATAAGGCTGCCAAACGCCTGACCACGATTCAGGCAGGCTCCATAGGCACCGGCGAAGCTAACTTGATCCTGCGGCCCTGGCTGAGTTTCGCTAAAGGAAAAATTGGTTGGCCCGACATATGAATTTGAGATATAATAACCAAACGGGCTAGGCTGATTGTGATAAATATCGCTACGGGGGGTTAGTTTGCCATAAGCAGCCAGTACCATTACCATTGCAGTAGGCCCGGCAGCTAATTGCCCATTGAAATTATCCGGTGTATTTAAGAGTTGATGAATATAAGGCACATCCAGATTAACGGTAGGCGGTTGGTTAGACATGGCTTCTCCTGTACAACTTAACAAAAGTAATTTGGAACCTTTGATACCAACACTATATTCCCATTTTATCAAAAGTTAGTACTTTGGTTTATGTTACCACAGTACTAACATAAAGTCACACTTTAGTACTATCTCACCTCCGATATAATTATGCGACGGTTGCCCTAATTAAAATGAAGAATGGGAAAGACCGGGAAGATATAGAAAGGATGGCAAAACTTGATGCTTGAAAATCAGTCGCTAGAGCCAACTACCAACGGCTATAAAGCGGTCGGACATTCGGTGCGACGCACTGATGGGGCAGAGAAGGTACGTGGCGAGATTCGCTATGCCGGAGATTTACATCTACCCGGTATGTTACACGCCCGCCCAGTCTTGAGCCTCTATGCCCACGCCCGCATTAAGAAAATTGAGGTGGAAGCGGCCCTTAAAGTACCCGGGGTGGTACGGGTAGTAACCGCAGCGGAGTTGCCGCTTATTTTGGAAGCAAGTGAAAGCCGCAAGCGCAACCCCTTGGCAAAAGACGAAGTTATTTTTTATGGTCAACCAGTGGCGGTAGTGTTGGGCGAGACCGAAGCGGCAGCACTGGATGGTGCAAATTTGGTACAAGTGGAGTATGAAGAGTTACCTGCAGCGATTGACCTGTTATTAGCCCTTCAGCCAAATGCCCCGCTAGTGCGTCGGAAAGAAGGGCATGGTGCGGATCTTGAAGCACAGATACACGCCACTATCGAGGTAAAAGCCGAAAAAGAGAAAGCGGTTCTTCCACCCAATGTAAGCAACCATGTCCATTTTCAGCAGGGCGACGTAGAGGCCGGATTTAGGGAAGCCGCCGTAATAGTTGAAAATACCTTCCGTCTGCCGATGGTACACCAATCCTACCTTGAACCGCAGGTGGTAGTGGCTGCACCCGACCCGTTGGGAGGGCTGACGGTCTATAGCAGTACCCAAGCCGGATTTTCCGCCCGGCGGGATGTAGCCGCCGCGCTGGGTCTACCTCAAAATAAAGTAAAAGTGGTCTCAATGCCCGTAGGTGGAGGCTTTGGCGGTAAATTTGGGCTGCTAGAACCATGGGCTGCCGGGCTTGCCAAACTAGTCGGTCGTCCGGTAAAACTAGGCTATTATCGGATGGAGGATTTGCTGGCGGCCAATCCTGCCCCGGCTTGTGTGATTGAAGTGAAAGTTGGGGCGCGAGCCGATGGCACGTTTTGCGCCCTCAAAGCACGATTGATCTTTGATACCGGAATCTATCCCGGTGCCCCGGTCTGGTTGGCCGGAATGTTGTTAGGCTCTTACTATCGTTTCGATAATTATGAGATTGAGGGGCTAGAAGTGTTAACCAATCGGCCCAACTCTGGGGCTTACCGCGCCCCCGGCGCAGCCCAAGCCAGCTTTGCCATCGAGTCGCAGATAGATGCGCTGGCCCATGCGCTCCAGCGCGATCCTTTAGAATTGCGCCTACAGAATTGTGCGGTGGAGGGTGATCTCAATCCTAGCAAGCGGCCTTGGCCCCGGATTGGACTAAAAGAATGTCTTGAAAAATTGCAACAGCACCCGGCTTGGCAACATCGAGCCACTAAGGGAGTGGATCAAGGTATCGGGATTGCAGTGGGAGGCTGGCCGGGTGGTCTTGAGCCTGCCACAGCTCTCTGCCGGTTGGATCACGATGGTAGCTTCACCGTGACGACTGGTATCAGTGACTTAACAGGCGTAACCACTTCGCTGCAATTGATCGCGGCGGAAGTGCTAGGGCTAAAACCGGAGCAGGTAACGGTACACAATGTGGATACCGATTCTGCACCTTACGCCGGAGCCAGTGGTGGGAGCAAGACTACCTTGACGGTTGGAGCGGCAGTGGTGAAAGCGGCAGAAGATGCCCGAAAGCAAGTGTTGGAGATTGCCGCCCAATACCTAGAGGCTTCACCCGAAGACCTCGAACTCTCCGAAGGCAAAGTAAAAGTTAAGGGTCTGCCTTCGCGTAGTGTCACGTTGCAAGAGATTGCCAACCTGAGCATGAGTTTTGGGGGCCGCTTTGAGCCGGTCTTTGGGCGAGGGAGTAGTGCCATAACTCGTAACGCCCCGAGTTTTGCCGTTCATCTGGCTAGGGTTAAGGTAGACCGCGAGACAGGTGAAGTCAAGGTGCTGGGTTATGTGGCGGTGCAGGATGTGGGTTTTGCCATTAACCCTGCCGAGGTAGCAGGCCAGATTCATGGTGGGGTTACACAAGGTTTAGGCTGGGCGCTCTACGAGCAGATGGTCTACGACGAGACTGGTACACTCCTCAGTGGTAGCCTAATGGATTATACGCTCCAAACCGCCGCGATGGTGCCTCCGATAGATGTCCAACTGGTTGAAATACCAGCACCCGATGGTCCATTTGGGGCAAAAGGAGTAGGGGAACCACCGATTATCCCCGGTGCGGCTACTATTGCCAACGCTATCTTTGATGCCATCGGCGTTCGTGTTACCGAAGTTCCGGCTACTCCCGAACGCCTTCTCAAGGCTATTTGGAGTCGCCAATTTTAATCATTTCATAATTGACCGCAAAGGTGTGTTTTTAAGCAAATAAAAAGCACACCTTATTTTTAATCAAACCTTAATGTCCTAATTTAATCCGATTGGGCTATTTTCAGGATAAGGTATTGATTTTCAGCAGATTAATATTATAATTAAAGGTAGAAGTAAGCTTTGTTTTGGCAGTTAGGGCAAAGGTTCCTTTACTACGTTTGCAAAAGACTGCCCGGAGATCTTTGCAAGAGGCATAAGGCTAAAAGCCGCATGTCATGATTAAGGAAGGAAGTGTTTTATGGTTCAGACAATGACGATCCTGCTCCATACTACGGAGTCAGAAAATTTCGAGATTTTTTCGGTAGATCAAACCGGCAATCGTACCTTATTGGCTGTTCTCCATTTCTCTAATTTGAAGATAGCCCGTGAAATCGCCGATCTGATAGTAAAAAACCACCACTTAGTAGGCTTTACCGAGGATTAGCCTAGTGGGTAGGTCGTTGGTTAAATATCTGGGTCTACTAATAGTGCTATGGGGGTGCGGAGGCTTACTGGCGGCGTGTGGTTTGTCCTATGCCACTCCCGCCACTAGCCCAACCGCCTTGACTTTAACTGGGAAGGGGAGTTCTAGCGCAATGCTTGGGATTGCCACTCCGCCTCCTTCACCTACTGTTATACCCACCCCTACGCCTTGGCCTGCTCCGCAGGGAGAAATTGTCCTCTGGGAACAACTAAATCCAGCGCAACTTACCGTTTTGCAAAGTAAAATTGAGGCTTTTCAAAAACTCTACCCTGAAGTTCAATTCGATTTGCATCATTTTGAGGGTGAGCAAATAAATAGCGAACCGGGAAGAGAGCCGCACTTACTTATTGCCCCGAACGTCTTAGCCGGAGCATGGCAACGTTCCCAACTTATCCTGCCGCTTGATCCACTTTTTGAGCCGAAATTTTTGGAGGGGTTTGCGCCAAATGTTTTGCAAGGGCTAAGTTTTGGAGGTCAGGTTTGGGCTCTCCCTTATGATTTCGGTCAAACCTTGCTCCTCTATTACAATAAAAAGCTGGTGGAACCGGACGAAGTGCCAAATAGTTGGGAAGCCTTTACGACCTATGTACGGGCTAATCCGATTAAGAAAAACCAATATTATCCCTTTGCCGCCGATTTAACCGACCCTGATTTGCTCTTGGCAATCTTGGGCGCATTTGGAGGAAGCCTGTTGGATTCGCAGAACCAACCTCATCTTAACACCGAGCCGATGCGTCAAACTTTGCAGTTTCTTCAGGATACGGTTTATAAATATAAGTTGGCGATAGTTGAACCAAACTATGCGACGTTGGGGTTTTTGTTTCGGGCCGGGCGAGTCTCCTTTATGATTGCCCGTAGCGAAAATTTAGCCAGCTATCAGCATCCCGATTTAAGCAATCGGCTAGAGCTAGGAGTGGCCCACTTACCCCGACTTAATGGTCAGGAACTTACGCCTCCCAGTCATGGGTTGGCCTATTTTATAGGTAGAGCCGCTCAAAACGATCAGGCTAAATTGGCAACCTTACGCGCCTTCCTCCTCTTTGTCTCTACCCCCGAAGAACAGCGCGACCTACCTACCTTGCTCAAACTGCTACCTCCTACCCAAGCCGGGCTAAATGACCCGTTGGTAAAAGATGATCCGCTCCTTGTCGCCGTTGCTGCCCAGTTGCAAAATTCCAAGGCGATTTGGTCTACCCCCGAATGGAAAGCGGTAATTGAGGCCGTGCGTCTCCCCCTTCGCAACGTGGTGGCTGATCGTGCCAGTGCCACCGAGGGAGCCGCCGCTATGCAGGACTTGGCCCTAAAAAACCTGAAAAAATAGCTATCTGCAACTCGTCTCGCATGGCGCGAGACGAGCCTGTGGGTCGGCGTAAAGGGTATAGGCTAACCAAGCGGGATCAGTCGGATTCAAGGCCCGAATGTAGTGACGGGCTATAAAAGAGGCTTCCCCAAAGGTTTTGCCATCGAGTAGTTCAGTGTAAAAGCTGCGGGCAAATTCCGCCGCTAACTGGTCATTTACCTCCCACAAGGTCCCTATCAGAAGACTCGATCCTAACTTTAGCAATTGAGTAGCCCAACCCCCTAGCTTGACTGGTTCAAAACAAGTGCTTTCATTTTGGCAACCGTTTAGGAAGAAGAAAGGAGCGGTACGCTTTAAAAACCCCTCTATCTTGGGAGTGTCAAAATCAGTGGGAAGCAACTCTTCGCCATTTTCTAGGCGAAACGAGGAGTGGTCAGAATTGGGGAGGGTAGTGCCAACTGACCCGGTAAAGTGTAAGAGGTTAAAACCACCCCGACCTAGTCGTTCCAACAGAAGTGCTTTTGTAGGTAGTGCTGGGGTAAGTATTTGAACCTTTGAACCATCCTGACGCAAGTCCTCAAAGGACTCCAACGGCTCCCTACTGAAAGTAGATGGTATCACGCAACAGGCGGTAGAAAGCGGTATTTCGCCCAGCATACTAGTGGCCGAAAGCCAACGGCTAACGACAAACTTTTCGCACAAAAACCCCTTATAGCGGTCTTGTAGCTCTTGGCTATCATCCCTATCGTGGAAGTAGGTTAGCTCCCAAGGAATCCAAGGTTCGTTGGAGATAATTAGCATCGTCTTAGCCGACTGGCGAAAAGTGCGATAGGTGGCTTTCAGTTTCTCAGGGAAATAATCCTGATAAATCTTCTGACCAATGCGGGCCAATTCCACCAACATCTCCTCACCTCGTAAAGGCTGCCCCTCCGCTTTGCGCTCGGCTCCTAAACGGTGTAACCTTTCAAACAGTCCCTCAAAAATGGTACGTGGCTCCCCATCCAATTCAAGCTGTCCCGCAGGCTCGCGGAGGATTTGATAGTGACCGTCAAAATAGTCCACCGAGAAATCTAGCAGGGTCTTTCCAGTTAATGCCGAATACGAACTATCGAGATAGATTTGCACATCGGGTGGAGTGGTATGGGTATCGGCAGGCTTAAAGAGAGCGATATTAGAAATTGGTATAAGCGGAGCAGAGGGAGCGGCAGTCACCACTACTTTAAGTTTTAGGCACTGGACAAATTTCCCACGCTGCCAAAAACTGACGCTTACCGACTCTTCGCCCTCATAACGAGCCGCCAACAAAAAGTTAAGCGGAGTAGAATCGCGGTCAGGATAGAGTTCAACCATTTGGGTAGGAGGGGAGAGAAGCTCAAAGCCCGGCGCAGAAAGGTTTACTGTCACAGAAGCGAGGTGATCGAGCCATGCTTGGCTCGGTGGAGTGGTTATCCCGGAGGCGGTCAACTCTTGTAAGGTTAAATTTACCTCTAGTGTAGCCTGCTGACCAACCGACATTTGGGCGGGGAAACGTACCTCGCTATAGCGGGTGACCGGAGTACCAAAGTCACCTTGAGTCAAAGCTTGGGCAATCAATTGGGATTGGTTCAAAGCTTGGCCTAATTCCGTCCGCAGGTTGAGTTGCTGTCGCTCTGCTTCGGCCAGTGCCACTTTTAGGGCCGCACTTTGGCGTTCCTTTTCGGCTAAGGCCGTTGCCAGAGTGAGGTGTTGTGGTTCGCTCCTATCTTGGCTGGCAACTCCGACATTAGCACCTTCTAGCCTAGCCCCGCGCAGGTCGGCCCCTTCCAGTTTGGCCTCTTCTAGGTCAGTACCTTCTAACTTGGCTCCCCGTAGGTCAGCCCCGCGCAAGTCGGCTCCTATCATGACGGCTTCCCAGAAATCGGCTCCTCGCAGATTAGCCCCGCGCAAGTCAGCCCCCCACAAAACAGCACTGGATAGCACCGCCCCGGAGAGATCGGCTCCTTCCAGTTTGGCTCCCCGTAGGTCAGCCCTCGACAGATTAGCTCGCAACAGAGTGGCTCCTTCTAATCTAGCACCTTGCAAATTAGCGTCGCGTAAATCAAGACCACTCAGATCGGCTCCCCGTAGATTTCGCTTATTTAGGTCTAGGCCATTAGCCATTTCTTGTTGCCAGAGAAGTTGTTCGACATTGGCCCTCGTTAAAGGCCGGTCTATCTCCTTCTCATAACCTATTGCGGGGTAGTGTATAAGATTAATACTCATCTCTCTGCCTCCTAGATATAGCCAACCCACCGATGTTTAGAAGAAGTGGTTTGAACTTAGATCCTGATTTGTAACAACCGCACCGAGCCAGCTAGTTGTTACTCCTTACTATATTTAGCGTTGTACCTATTATACCATCTAAATTCCCTTTAGTCTTATAAGAGTTTACAAAGAAATTAATTAAATCTATTGAATATTCCTATTAACTAGTTGCATTGAATAATAAGTCTTTTTATCACACAGCGTACATTCGCATATAGGTGTAATAGCAAGCGAAGCTACGGTAGGGGGAGTAAACTTTCATTAACTTTGCCGTTTCGTCGGAGGAGAGCGAGGCGCGGCGGCTATAGGCGGCGGCGAGGGTCTTATGTAAACCCTCTTCATCCACAAAAATATCAAGGTGCGGAAGGCCACGCATGGCTACATAATGGGCTGTCCAAGGGCCAACACCAGAAAGCTCGTCTAGGGCCGCCACCGCTTTTTCGGCGGGGAGGGAGCGCATATGTTCCCAATTGTAGCGGTCGGGGTGTTCTAGCACAGCCTGAACAATGCCCGGAAGATAACGGGCCTTCTGGCGACTAAAACGCAAGCCGAGTAAATTTTCAGGCAGAACGTTAGCCAAACGTTCCGGGGTAGGATAGAGATGAGAGACCTTGCCTTGAAACTGAACTTTCTGACCATAGGTATCAAGCAGAGTTTGTAACAGGCGGATTGCCAAGCCGGGATAGATTTGGTTGCCGATGACGGTTTTAAGCAACCCCTCCCAAGGGCCGGGCAAGTTGGTCGGACGGGCAGGCCAGTAGCGCGTCACCAACTCTTCGCCATATTCGTCCACCATCAAAACATCCCGCACCGCCAGCATATCTATATCCAGCCAGAAGCGACGATTGGCCCATTCTGCGGCGGCTTCAAAGTCGGCTCTAGTTGGAGCGGTTTCAACGTCATCCTCGGCTAACAGAACCAGTTCCAACCGGGGAGCCTCCGCTTCGAGGGCAAGGTCGGTCAGACGCAAGAGAAAAGAGTGTCCGTTCAAGTGAACCGGACGTTCCAGCCATTTATCCTCCGGCCCAAAAGAATCATTTAGATCGGTGGCACCACTTTCCCGCAAAGAAGTAAGCGAACGTTTAAAAGAGAAGGGTTCGGTTGGTTGAAGCGTACCTGTTAGGCTAAGTCCACCCTCAGAAGAGGACGTAAGGTTTTCGATTTTCAAACTCATTTTTTTACGATTGTGATCCTGGTTCACTAGAGCGACTGATAAAACGATAGTCGCCGGGTAACTGGTTAAAAATTTTGGGGGGCAGACTCCTAAGTAGGGCTGCCTGTTCGTTGCTATTCATACGTTCCAACCGTTTGATTATATTGGGGAGCCGTTTGTAACGTTGGAAGAAGCTCCATTGTAGCCAACCAGAAAAGAGCAACCAACCTGGTATAGCCACTAGCGCAGTAAGGGAAACGGCTAGGGATTCCTGTTTGGCAAAGAGGAAAGAGACCAAGACCGTAAAACCGACTTGCACTATAAACGCTAAGCCAGCTGACCATTTTAGAAAGTAGAGACCCTCAAACTCTCGTGCCAAATCTCGGTTACGCTCTAAGCGTTGCGTTAACCCGGCCAAAAAGAGTATCCAACCTACCTCATAACCTGTTACTACCAAAAAATTTGACAAGTTGACTGCCCCCCAACCAACCTGAGTTTATAGAACCAATAACCTCAATACTCTAGTTCTACGCTGCCCCCATCCCCATATAGTGCTTTAATCATAACATAGGTAGAGCTACTACACCAGACACAACCTTTACAATCTGTCCAAATAACCACTCTGAACTAAAGGGTTAAAGCGACCGTTCCTCCGCCCAAACGGTATCCGCCCCTCCGCCAAAGAGTTGCGTTACTAAAGCGGCAAATTCGGACGTATAGTTCACTTTGAGATTTTGGGGTTCCATATGCAAAGTTTCACCATCAGACCAATAGAGATAAACATGAACATTATCTTCGCCGGGATGCTGGCTTAGCACTTCGTGGAGGCGATTATAGACCTCATTGTCCTCCGCCTCATCCCCACTCATATTTATGTGGATAATGACATTGCGTGGCAACGGTTGTCGCGTTTGACGGTCGGTGGAGCGGACTCGGCTTTTACCATTACGAGATTTGGGCGGCGGCTCCTCCGTTGGAGTAGGCGGTGGATTATTGGCTGGAGTAGCAGGGGCCGCTCCATACTCGGCAAAGAAGCTATTTGTCCAACCCTCGTCACCCGAAGGCATTTCCGAAAGGGAAGACCCCGAAAGAGTGGAGACCTCTTCCTCTGGGATAACTACAAACTCGGGATCTTCCTCACCCGCCGTAAATTGACGTGAAGGTGGGTAGGAGTCAATATCCTCGGCCACTAGCACCGGGCGGGAGGTCTGAGCAGGGTCAGGTTTGAGCCAGCGAGCCTGAACGGTTAAGGCTAAGCCCTCTTCTAATACCAAACTTAGTTGTAAGTCGGGCGGTACTAACACTTCTACCCGCTCTGTCCAATCTTCTAGCCGCACGACGGTCAACTCTTGACCACGCCCCTCCTTTTCGGTAAAAGGTAGACGACGCAAGCCTGTCACCATGCCCACCAAAACTAGCGGTTGCCCATCCCCGTTCTCCTGGGCTTTTGCCAAACTCTCACTCAGCGTCAGGGGATCAGAACGGGCCGGGTCGGTTCGATCCGGGATCAACCGAGACCAGAGCGGGTGTTCGGTGGTATAAAAACCGAGTACTTCAAACTGCTGGCGGAGCCGTTGCAACCGCGAGAGCGGTTTTACTTCAGGTAGTTCCAAGGGCTTTACCTCCGGGGCTTCCAAGGCTTCTTCCAAAGCCTTTACTGGATCAAGAAGTTCAAAGAGACTCATTTGACCCTCCGTAGTAACCTTCTGGGGATAGATCTGCGCGGTCTCCGACCGGGCCAAACGGTTTTGCCATTCCCGCCAAGTCTCACCACGCCTCACCAACTCCCCGGCTAGTTCGGCTAGGCTCTCCCTAGCTCCAAAATGGTCAAGTAGACCACTCCACGCCAACCGTTCCCACTCCACTTTGGTTAGGGTACAAGCTTGGCTAATTTCATCTAGGCTGGCAAAAGGGTGAGCCGCCAGCAATTCTTCTGCTTTTTCCCAACCTAGCACTGTTCCCAGACCACTGCCCATCGTAGTTTCGTCTACCATAGTAAAGTGAGCTTCCGCCGACTGAAGTGTTGGATGCCACAGTTTTAGTCCTGCCTGCCGCACTACTTCCATCAGACCTGCCCGTTGGGAGGGTTCGGCCAGCGAAAGCAAAGCGGCGTAGTAGGCCACCGACCAGTTTTGCTTAAACCACTCCAAGCGGGTCTTCACCAATTCGCGCTCAAACCGATCTGGTTCCGCCGCGTTACCTTCTAGCGGCGGAGGCAATTCACCCAATTCCAGCGGAGCATATCTTTCGCGTTTACGCCATTGGTTGAGAATATCTAGGGCCAATTGGAGCCGGGCCACCCCGGACGATTCGGCAATTTCCAGCCGATAGAGGCCGGGCGGCAAAACCGGGCCGCTTTGCGCTCCCGTTTTTAGCTGGGTTCCATTCCTTGTTTCCACCGCAGGCTGCAAAGGAGTGAGCTTACCTAGTGGCGTTTCCAAGATAGAAAGAAGAATTTGGCGCGGATGGCACAAAGCCGGGGCAGAGGGTTCGGCGGCAGGGTAGGCTAAGGGGGCCGCTTTCCAAGTCTCTACTGCGCTAACCTTCGGATTTAAAGCTGCCAACAGACGCTTTTGGCCTTGCCGTCCTACGTCCAGCCGAAGGGGGCGACTACCCTCTTCAAAGGCGAAACGAAAACCCACCTTCGGGAGATATTCGCTCAGACCCAATAGGTAGGAGACGAGGCTACCACTCCACTGTCGGACAAACACCAGTTGGCAAAATTCTCTCCCTGCCGCAACCGCTTTAACCGCCGCTAGAAGTGACCCGGCCAATTCCAGTTCTTCAATTTCGGCTAGTTCGCTCTCCAGCCAAGCTCGCGTTTGTTCTTCTTCGGGCAAACCACTGTCAGGGCTGGCAAAGTGCCGGGTAAGTGCGGTTTCGCAGTGCTGGCGCAGAAGCGGCATCGGCTCATCTGTTGGGAAGTGCCACTTGCTACAACGGGCAGCAATCGCCCGGTTGTTTGCTAAAGCACCGGGCCACCTCTTCTCGTTGTAGTATGTCCGTAGCATTTCAGGGGAGTGAAGGTGAAGCTCAGCCGTCGGGCGTTCGGCCCGTACCGCATAAAGCCAATCGTGAGGTTGTTGTAGCTGAGCCAACGTATATTGGTCGGTCAAAGCGCGGCCCAAACGATTACGCAGGGCCGCATAATTGGCGGCGGCGGTAGCGAGAGTATAGTGGGCCTCTCCAGTGATTACTAATTCTAGTTTGAGTTCGCGAGCCAGTTTGACCAACCCCACATTTAGTTTGGGGATTCCGGTTAAGCGGGAGCCAGTGGGTTCTGCGGTAGTTGGGGACTTAGGTTGCCCGGCAGGAGGCGGGAGGCCCAAGAAAAAGTTATTTGACCCAAAAATATCGCGCAAAACCTGAGCGCGTTGCTTGCCCTCGGTCACTTTAAGCCTAAGACCGGCCATTACAGGCCCACCATAATAGGGTGCAATTGCAATTAAGCCCTCATGATAGGTTAAAAGCGTCTCCACATCTACCAAAGCGGTCAACGTAGCCCTGCCCGCGTTAGAAAGTCCGGCCCCAATGAGGCGGCAGAGGTTGTGATAACCCGTCTGGTTCTCGACCAAGAGGATCAGTGAGGAGGGTAAGGCTGATAAAGTGCCACTATTCAAGCTCAGCCCGATCTCCGCACCATAAAGGGGAGTCAAGCCCACCTCCTGCGCCAGTTTGCCCCACTGTGGAGCCGCCGCCAGCGAAAAAGTATCGGTCAAGGCCACCGCCAAACCTTTGCCACCCTCGGCAAAGCACTCCAGCTGCTCGATTAATTCCGCAGGAGTGGCAAGCCCACCAAAAGGGGAGAATTGGGTATGCAACTGTAGATATGCAAATTCAACCGACAAGGGCTACCCCTAGTTTCTTTCTAAATACCCGACCAAAATAAATCAATTGGTAGGGGCGTATTGCATACGCCCAAAACGCG
>JACAUC010000338.1 GCA_013390945.1 Candidatus Chloroheliaceae bacterium | reverse complement strand
ATTGCATACGCCCAATGTGACGCGGGTTTATTCAATAAACCCCTACTTATTGAGATGATACGTAGTTGATTTAGTTAGTTTTAACTAACTTTAGCTCTTAGACCCGAAATTTATTTCGGGGATTGCTAAGAAGGAGGCCCACTAAAATGCAAGATATTACTTCCCGACCGCAAACTACCACTGGTACAGCGGCAGACGCGGCCTCAAATAACCGAAAATATGCGATTCTCACCGAGAAACTCACCAAAAATTATGGGCATGTGCGAGGTTTGGTTGACCTAGACTTGGGGGTCTACGAAGGGGAGGTCTTTGGCTTTCTTGGCCCAAACGGAGCCGGTAAAACCACCACTATCCGCATGTTGCTCAACTTGATTAAACCCACCAAAGGGAAAGCCACTGTATTAGGCTTGGATAGCCAGCATGATAGCGTAGCAATCCGGCAACATATTGGCTATCTCCCCGGTGAATTTTCGCTCTATCCCAACCTAACCGGGGCGCAAACGCTGGAGTATTTTGCCCACTTGCGGGGCGTGGCAGGCAAAGAGAACTGGAAATATGTGCAAGAGTTGGCCGAACGGCTGGAACTGGATATGACTAGGAAATTTCGCCAATATTCGCGCGGGAATAAGCAGAAGGTGGGCGTGATCCAAGCCTTGATGCACCACCCGCGCTTGCTAATCCTAGACGAACCGACCAGTGGCCTCGATCCGCTAAACCAGCAGGAGTTTTACAAGTTGGTAGACGAAGTTCGCAAGGCTGGAAGCACTATCTTCTTTTCATCCCACATTATGAGCGAGGTAGAGAAGATTTGCGACCGGGTAGCCATTATTCGCGAAGGAAAATTGGTTAAAGTAGGCAATATCGGCGACCTGACCGACCTCAAGAGTCACTACTTAGAGCTAACCTTTACCGGAACCGCTCCATTGGAAGAATTTAAGAAGCTACCGGGAGTGGAGAAGTTGGAAAAAGTAGCGGAAAAGGGTACGGAGATTTTGCATTTTATGGTACGCTCCGAAGGATTGGATCAGGTGGTGAAGACGGCGGCGAAATATGCGGTGGTCAATTTTGTGAGTCGAGAACCCTCCTTAGAGGAAAGTTTCCTCGACTACTACCGCGACCCTTCTGAAACCAAATAGGAGACAAGCTGGTATGTTGCGAAATATTTTCCTAAAAACTATTCGTGATTATCGTCTCCAAATCCTGATCTTGGGTGGGTGGGTGGCCCTGCTAATGTTATTTATAGTTCAGGCTTATACCAGCCTTTTCAGTGGGCCTGACCGGATCAAGCTTATGGCCGATTACAAAAAGGGAATACAGGGTCTTTCCTTTTTTATAGGCAAGGGCTATGATACGGATACTTTGGGTGGTTTTATAACCATTGAAGTAATGGGAATAGTGCCAGTGGTACTAGCGATATTTGCGTTGATGGTTGGCAGTGCGATTATTCGGGGCGAGGAAGAAAAAGGCTCGCTGGATTTGCTGCTGAGTATGCCCCATTCGCGAACTTCAGTGCTGCTGCAAAAGTGGGCCGGAATGGTAATCGTGCTATGCAGTATTGGTCTAATTAGCTGGCTAGGGCTTATAGGTGGAGCCATTAGCTCCAACCTAACCCTAGATGCAGAATTGGCAGCAGTAGCACATCTGAACATGGTTCTACTGGCCCTAATTTTCGGTAGTCTGGCATTGCTGTTTGGGCAGCTAGTTGAATCACGCAAGACTGCCGCAGGTTGGACAGGTGGCATATTAGCGGCAACCTTCCTAATGAATAGCTTGGCGGATACAATCAATAGCCTACAATGGCTCGGCTATTTTACGCCTTTTCACTACTACAGCCTGAGCAAACCTCTAGTTCCCAGCATTGGTACAGATTGGGGCGCGATGGCAATCCAAGCGGCAATTTTAATACCCTTAGTGCTGGCAGCAGTGGTTTTATATGTGCGACGCGACCATAGCGGAGCCTTCAACCTTTCCAAAAACGGTAAAGCGGTACTAACCAAAGGCTACTACGAGGTGACAGAACCAAATTCTCTCTGGCTGGCAAACAATTTCGGTTTTGGGTTGAAAACGGCCTTGCCCGGTCTATTGATTTGGGGTCTGGGTATCTCGGCTTATATCTTGATTATCATGTCTAGTTTTAACAATCTACGAGATAGCATGATCCCTTTGCTAGGCAGTGATCTTTACAAGCAGCTAGGATTTCAGGCACTAGCAACCAACGAGAACATTTTAAGTGCTTTGTTGTTGCTTTTTATGATGCTACTGTGTGCGGCGTATGCAGTGGTACAGGTAGCAAGTTGGACGGTGGAGGAAAACGAGGGACGGCTGGAACTGATCTTGAGTACCCCTGAATCACGTTGGCGGTTGCTCACAATTCGCTTCTCGGTAACTATGCTCTCCTCGGCCCTGATGATCGGTATCACCGCCGTGACCTATGCCCTTTCTAGCGGGCTATTTGATGTTGCGGTGGATACGGGTAAGTCGGTAGAAGCCTTCTTTGGACTGTGGATCGTTTGCGTGATTGTAGAAGCCATCGGATTTGGCTTAGCGGCTTTTGGGCCGGGCTGGGCCGTAGCTATTTGCAGCGGTCTGGTGGTACTAAGTTATATAGTTCAAGTATTGGCGAGCGCGTTGAATTTGCCGGAATGGATGATAAATCTTTCGGTTTTTCACCAGTATGGTACACCGTTAGTAAATGGGCTGGCATGGACTCCCCAATTTATAATGTTAACCCTAAGTGCTATCTTGGTGATAGTAGCAGGTTTCCGTTTTTGGCAACGGGATATTGCCAAATAGGTCAACCGACGGAGCGCGGTCAGCCGAAGCATCCAACAAAGAGATAAAAATAGGAGGTAGATCAAAATGTTGCGAACTATTTTTTTGAAGACCCTTCGGGACTATCGCTTCCAAATCTTGATTTGGGGTGGTGGTTTGGCTTTGCTAATGCTAACTTACGTCCAATCTTATACCAGCCTTTTCAGTGGGCCAGACCAAGCTAAATTGGTAGCCGACTACAAAAAGACGGCGGATAGTTTCACCTTCATAACTGGCAAACCCTATGACCTAGATACTGTCGGTGGTTTTATAACCTTTAAAATTATGTCCGTTTTGCCAGTGTTGTTGGGAATATTTGGGTTGATGGTTGGAAGTGGGATTATCCGGGGTGAAGAGGAAAAGGGATCGCTAGATTTGCTACTAAGTACGCCCCATTCCCGAACTGCGGTGTTGCTCCAAAAATGGGCTGGAATGGTGGTAGTATTACTGGCGATTGGTCTGCTTAGCTCATTGGGGCTTATCGCTGGAGCCGCGAGTGCCAACGTGAGCATGGATGCAGGGGCGGCGATAGTGGCCCACCTGAATGTGATGCTGGCTGCCTTAATCTTTGGTAGTTTGGCCTTAGTCTTTGGGCAACTATCTGAATCGCGCAAGGCGGCGGGAGGTTGGGCAGGTGGCTTATTAGCCACCACCTACCTGATGAATAGCATGGCCGATACGGTCAATAGCCTGCAATGGCTCGGCTATTTTTCGCCTTTTTACTACTACAACTTGAGCAAGCCCCTAGCTGTTAGCGTGGGTACGAATGGGGGTGCTATGGCAATTCAAGCGGTAGTCTTGGTACCCTTAGTAGTGGCGGCATGGCTCTTTTATCTGCGGCGCGACCATAACGGGGTCTTTACCTTTTCCAAAAACGGTAAAGTGGTACAAAACAAGGGCAAGCACAAGGTGGCAGAGCCAACCTCCGCTTGGTTGGCAAACAACTTTGCTTTTGGGCTACGAGTAGCCCTGCCGGGCATCTTGATTTGGGGTCTGGGTATTTCGGTCTATGTGGTAATGATTCTAGCTACCTTTAACGATATACGTAGTAACATAACTGATATGCTAAGCGGCAATATTTCCAAGCAACTGAACTTCGGGTCGCTGACAACCAATGAAAACCTTTTAAGCGTTCTGTTATTGCTTATCATGGTGATACTGTGCGCGGCTTATGCGGTAGTACAGGTCTCCAACTGGACAGGAGAGGAAAATGGGGGAAGGCTGGAACTAATCTTGAGTACTCCTAAAGCACGTTGGCGACTGCTGATCGGTCAGTTTTCGGTAGCCTTGCTCTCCACAGCCCTAATGATTGGTATCACTGCGGCTAGTTATGCCCTTTCTACGTGGCTCTTTAATGTGCCAGTTGATGCAGGTAACTCGGTAGCCGCCTTTTTTGGTCTATGGGTGATTTGTGCCATTATCGAAGCTGCCGGATTTGTATTGGCCGCCTTGGGGCCGGGCTGGGCTGTAGCCATCTGCGGCGGTTTGGTGGTGATAAGTTATGTGGTACAACTGCTGGAAAATTTGCTGAATATACCGGGATGGTTGGTAAATCTTTCGGTTTTTCACCAATACGGCACACCCTTGGTCAAGGGTTTGGAATGGACTCCCCAATGGATAATGCTTGGCCTAAGTATTGCTTTCGTGGTAATAGCGGGCTTCCGGTTCTGGCAACGCGATATTACCAAATAGCGTCAGACCAAGTACCAAAAAAGAGCTAGTTCCTTTTTACCAGAAACCTCTTAGACCTTTGACCTATAGAACCACCTTTTAAGGTCTTATTTACAAGCAGAAAAAGTATGATAGACTAAAGGTAAGATAGATTGGAGCAAAAAATAAAGGTTCGCAGGTTAATAATTAAAGAGCTATTGCAGTAAATCAACTGTAGAGCTATAGGCAACGTCAGAAGGTATCTTCTCAATTGGTAGGGGTTTATTGAACAACCAGTTTACATAAACGCGCCGTAGGCTGGTCGCAAACTGGTTTCAAATTGGGCGTATGCAATAGACCTCTACCCCAAAATTCGGAAATGATATATAAGATGTTTGCTAAGAAAGAGTAGCTAGGTGGTAATTATGAATAAAGTCCTGAGTGAAGAAGTTAAAAAGCAAATTGAAGATCGGATTATTTCTTCGGCCCTACAACTGAGTGCGGTCAACCTATCAAGTTCACCTTGGATAAAAAAACCAGTCCAAGATTTGCTACGTGAATTTGCGGTTAATTTTACCCTCTCCGTTATTAACAACCAAGATGATGTCCGCCAAATTGCGTCACAGCTAATCAGCGATTTATGGAAGCACGAAATTAGTAGCCGTGATTTTATTCTACTATGTGATCGGTTTACGCCCCAACTTGGAGCAGTTTTAACTCAAGCTTACGAGACCGATAATCAGTCGGAGCAACTTCGTAGGACGCTGGTACAACTTAATCACCAAGGCTTAATGCTCCGCTTAGGGGTAGTCCATGCTAATATGGAAATAATTAATCGGCCTCGCCCAAGCCAAGCTGCTACTAACTTGATCTAATAGCACAATATCGGGATTAGAAATATCGGGATTAGAAATATCGGGATTAGAAATATCGGGA
>JACAUC010000337.1 GCA_013390945.1 Candidatus Chloroheliaceae bacterium | reverse complement strand
TAATCAATAGGCAATTCTAATTGTCGTCACCGGCAAATCTAATTGACTTTTAACACTCGATACCGAAAACACGATGGAGCAGCTTATTTTGCAGTATAGCCAGAGTGAAATGGTGCTGTCGAGTGCGCCCGTCTATGTCCAGTTAGCCCGAACGATGCAAATGCAGACGGTTCCGGCTATCGCTCAGGCCGGAATGAACCGTATCCGGCGCAAGATTGAGCAACGCTAGACTAAGATTGATTTTGGATTAGTGGTCGAAGGGATTTCTAAACCTGAAAATCAAAGATCGGGCTTAGAAATCCCTCTAAGCGGAAAAGGAGAATAATTAGTTGGGGGTGCTGGGATTTAATTTTCCACCTTCTGCCACGTATTTATATTGAAGGCAATTCCCAGCACTCTTCCATATAGCATAGCAATTATCGGAGTTGGTTAAACCTTGCATATTCAAGGACAGGTTATGAGGAAGAAAAAATGGCAGTAAACGAATTAAAAAGGCCCACCGATGAGAAGGGGTGGGGGTTATGGGATAAAGCAGTGGAAGGGCTGGGGTTGGGAGTGGCGGTGCTGCTCCTACCGATGGTAATGGTGGAACGCGGGGTGCAACGAATTGGGCAGCGTTCAAAAATTGCCAAAATTAGGCACGAATACGAACATTCTCGCCGTCAAATAGAAGTGGCCGCTAGGATGCCAGCCGATTTTCTGGCAATTTACCTTAAACGCTTGCAGCACTTACGGGCTAATTTTCTCAAGACCAAATGGACTAGTCAAGAGGAGGCCGAATTGGGTTACGCCCTCTTGAAGCAAGCCGAAGCTGCTTTGCTGATCGAAGCCCAACGTGCGATTGGCAGGCTACCCGGCCAGCTTAAACCCTGAAATCTGAATTTGTAGACAACCAGCCGACTTTCTAATCGGCGGGATGTCCCGATTTGCAACCAATCCATTTTGACCAAGATTAAATAAAAGGGAGCAGATAGATTATGTCACAACCACAACATCGTCGTAGAGCCTATGGTCAGAGAGCTAGATACCGCTCACGCCGGGTAACTAGACCCGGCGGCTATCGGCCTAACCCAATTAAGGTTAGTAGTGGGAGTAGTCAGGAGGAGTCTAGCCCCAAGCCGTCCGGGGCCGAGGCTAATTTCCTTTTTGATAAGTTTTGCAATTATGAGAATTTGTTCGTGGCTTGGCGCTCATTACGCAAGGGCCGCACCCTTACCTCTAGGCGGTTTACCGGGTCTGCCGACCGGGTTTCGTTGGAGTTGTATGAACGCCATCTGGAGCGCAATTTGACCAACTTGCGCTATGCCCTCCGTAGCGGGCGTTATCGTTCTGACCCGGTGCGTCAATTCCGCCTGCCTAAACCGAGTGGCGGCTATCGTACTTTGGCCGTCTTGACGGTCAAAGACCGGATCGCCCAACGAGCAGCCTTGAGTGTTATTGAACCTCTCTTTGAACCTGAATTTTTAGCCTGTAGTTATGCTTACCGCACCGAGCGTTCGCCTGAAACGGCTCTGGCACAGGTGGAGCAATATTATGCCCAAGGGTTACGCTGGGTGGTGGATGGTGATGTGGAGGCTTTTTTTGACAATATTGATCGAAGGCGACTTTTGCATCTGTTAGAAGGGCGCGTAAAGGATCGGCGGGTGCTGGCACTGTTGGCAATGTGGTTGGACGGTACGCCAGTTTTACCCTCGACTAAGCCCGAGTTTCAGAGGGAGCAGGTAGCTAACCCAAAGAAGGGTGATTCAATCTTACGACCAACTGTGCGTGTGGAAGAGGAAGTAGAGGAAGTTGAAGTAGAATTAGTAGAGGAGCAAGAGGCCGAAGCACTCACCCAAAACCGCTTGTCCTATCTGACGCACCTCTTTGTGGAGAGTGGGCTAGATTGGGGAATTTCGCGCCTTTCCGGGGAGACTAGTCAACCTTCTTACTACTCGCCACCTACCTCATCACCTTGGGCCTATCGCTATCGCGCTCGTGGTTGGGGGGATGACGAGGATGACGAGCTTCCAAATCCAGTGCCGGGCGGAAAAGCGGGAGGGGCAGAGGATGGCCTTAAAAAGAAGGTAGTGCGCCGTCTAGGAGAGGATGGCGGTTTGGTGGGACTGATGCTGGCCCGTAATCTGGTGAAATATAGCTGGAAAGCGGGTAAATTGGGCTTGGCTTTTAAGGCCGGGGCCGCTTTGGGAACTACGGGTGTCGTTGGGACGCTGGCTTATCAGGGCTGGAAAGAATTAAGGCGGCGGCAATTGTCGCAACGGGAACCACTCCCTAGTGTGGCCGGGAGAGACCACGAACTGATTTTGCCCCATTTTATCCCGGATAATCAGCGTGGCATTGCTCAAGGGTCAATCTTATCGCCTTTTTACTCCAATGTTTATCTACACCAATTCGATTTGACGATGAGCGGGCAAGGTCAACGGCTGGTACGTTTTGCCGATGATTTGCTCTTGGTTTGTGGTAGTTATCGGGAAGCGGAGGCGGCTTTGTTTGAGGCTGAAAAAGCACTCGGTGAATTGGGGCTGTGGTTCAAACCAGAAAAGACCCGTATCTGTCCTTTAGAACCGGGTTTTAAGTTTTTGGGGGCAGAATTAGGCAAAAATGGTCGCTGGATCTTGCCGGAGGCCGGAACCAGTAAACGGGTAGAGACGGCGGAAGCAGCCTTACCCGGCTCGGCTACTCGCAAAGGTTGGCTCAATGTGGCCGGGTGGTTGAAGAAAACGGGCCGGACTAAACCGGGTACGGTACAACGGGGACGAAAGTGATCGGCGGGAAATCGGCTGATCCGGGCGAGGGAAAATCGGCTGACGGAGCAGCACTCCAACAAAACCAGACGAATGGGAAAATCGGCGGAGCAGCACTCCAACGAGATCAGACGAATGGGAAAATCGGCTGGCGGAGCAGCACTCCAACAAATCGGGGATAACTAACAACTAACAACTAATAACTAAAGGGAAAATTTATGGCTGTTACAAATACGTTATATGTGACCGAGCCGGGTACTATGGTGCATAAGGTGGATGAACGGCTGGTCCTACGGCGGGAGAGCAAGGTGATCGCCGATGTGCCGATGCTACACCTCAAGCAGGTGGCCTTGGTGGGGCAGGGGGTGGAGATTTCGACGGAGGCGATGTTGGCCTTGGTGGAACGTCAGATTGATCTCTGCTTTTTTAGTCGAACGATGCGTTTTAGGGCTAGAGTGGGTGGGGAGGTCTCTCTCTTTGGGCAATTGCGGTTTTTGCAGGCCCGGTTTATAGATAATCCGGGGCAACAGTTGGCGGTAGCCCGTTCTATCGTGCGGGGCAAGCTGATTAACCAGCGGCGTTTGCTCTTGCGCCATTACCCGGAGCCGAGTCCCCCACTCAAGCAAATGGCGAAGATAATTGAGGGTTTACCCGCCGTTCAAGATTTGGACGTACTACGCGGTTACGAGGGACAGGGAGCGGCTCTCTATTTTGGGGGGTTGCGCGGACTTATTCGAGGGGTGCGGGAATGGGGTTTTACCAAACGAGAATATTATCCACCGCCAGACCCAATCAATACTCTGTTAAGTTTTGGCTATAGCCTGCTTACCCGCGAGGTTTTGGCGGCAACCTATCTGGTGGGGTTCGATCCGTATTTGGGCTTCTTTCATATGCTGGACTATGGTCGTCCTAGCTTGGCCTTAGATTTGGTGGAGGAGTTTAGGCCGATAATTGTGGATAGTCTGGTGTTAGATTTGCTCAACCATCAGCACCTGACCCTAGCCGATTTTGAGCAGAATAGTAAAACATTACCCGCCGCCGATGGGGGAGAACCGGAATCAGCCAAAGGAGGAGTACGCCTTAAAGCGGCAGCCCGAAGCCGTTTTCTGGAGGCTTATGAGCAACGTATGAGTGAGCGGGTACTTTATGAGCCGTTGAATACGCAGCAAACTTATCACAAGGTGATTGAGGCGCAGGCGCGACAGGTCGCCCGCTTGGTCTTGGGCGAGATCAAGCAATATCAACCTTTCATCGTGCGTTAGCCATCAGGAGTAGTGTCGGGAATAAAATCCCGATTTGCTAATCCCGATTTGCAACCATCCCTTGTAGGAGGGATTTCTAATCCCGATTTGCTAATCCTGATTTGCAACCATCCCTTGTAGGAGGGATTTCTAATCCCGATTTGCTAATCCTGATTTGCAACCATCCCTTGTAGGAGGGATTTCTAATCCCGATTTGCAACCATCCCTTGTAGGAGGGATTTCTAATCCCGATTTGATAATCCCGATTTGATAATCCCGATTTGGCCTCACCCCCAGAAAGGTGATTAAGGAGCGTCGGTATGTTTATAGTAGTGGCGTATGACGTGGTGGAAGATCGTAGACGTAACAAAGTTTTTAAGGCGTTGAAAAATCATGGACGGCACGTGCAGTATAGCGTCTTTGAGTGTGAATTGCGCCTAAATGATCTTCGCCGCCTTCAAACGCAGTTGACCCGGTTGATTAATCCGGGCGAGGATAATGTGCGGTTTTATTTCCTAGATCGCGATGCTGTCTCTCGAATTGAGAGTTTGGGAAAATCACGGCTAGTTGATTTGAGTGGGAAGCAACCTTTTTTGATTATGTAGTTAGAACGGAGGGTTTTTAAGATGCGACAGTCCCGATGGCAGCCAGAGTTGAAGCCGTTTGCAACACGTGGGTTTTCGGCGCGAGCCAATGCCAGCCGAGGTGAGAAGCTGACGGCGGCTTTGTGCTACTTCTCCATATTGCTCAATACAGTAACTTATGGCGGTGGTTTGCTTTTCTGTTTGCTGACTTATTTGCTGGTAAAGGGTCGGGCGGCTTATCTGGAAAAGCAGGCTACTCGCGCCCTGATTTTCCAGTGTATAACTTGGGGCATTATTATTGCGGGCTGGACTTTTTACCGTCTCTTACCAGATTGGCTGGGGAATATTATCTTCCTGCCCCTAGGGGCGTTAGTCTGGTTTATAGCGATTATTTGGTCTTTAGGGAGGGCGGCATTTTGTCTGTAGCATTAATCGTGGCAACTTATTTATTGGCACGGGCGGAGGTGGAGGGTTTGCCCACCACCTCCCGCTTTACCGCCGCTATTTCACCAGAAAATCCGAGGGCTAGGGTAGCCAATGCCGCTCAACTCAAACCTTTCAAGGAGGAGTTAGCAGCGTGGGGTCTGGAAGAACAAGTTCAAATTACGCTAGAACTGTTGGTCAAGGCGGCTTTGTTGGTTAGGGATGAGCAGGGTCGCTTGCGTCCCTCTGCTTTGGCCTATAGCTGGTTGCAATTGCCACCAGCCACCTGCCACCGTCTCTTATTTGAGAGTAGCGGAGTAGCTTTGCCGCTACCCGCTAAGTTGATCGAGGCACTGATAAATGGTGTGGCTTTGTCCGAAGATTCGTCGGTAAGATACAGCCTAGAGGTTTTAGCCGCCTCTGGCCTGATCGAATTAGAGAAGCAGACTTTAGCACGAGCT
>JACAUC010000336.1 GCA_013390945.1 Candidatus Chloroheliaceae bacterium | reverse complement strand
TGAGTACCATCCTAAAGACCAGTCTGCGTGTAAAGCCGGTATGAACCTTGCCTAACATTTGAAGTTAGCAATGGCGGCTTCAAGGTCTTGTTGAGTAGCACCGTTGTATTCTTGGCCTTCTGCTCCACTAAGGGCAAAATAGAGTGTACTCCCACACTTAAAGCTGAGCGCGTTAACGGTGTAGTTGGTTACGATTGGTGAAACTGTGGTGGAAAAGACCAGCCGGGTGAAATAGCCGGGAGTTCCATCCTTGAGTTTGGTGGCGGTAGGTTCTAACAAGCTACTAAACCCTTGTGAATTGGCCCGGACATTGGCGACATATTGGCGTATGGTAGCTTCCGGGCTAAGGTTAGGATCGGCAATAATTAAGCCGGGTGGTTTTTCCAACGTAAGGGTAGTGGTGGGTGAGCCGGGCTTGTAAAAAGTTACCTGTGAGCCGTTGACCGCTTCTGTCCGTTGCCAGTTGCTAGGGTGGGCCAGCGTGATATTTAGTACACTCTCCGCATTAGCAGGATTAGCGAAAATATTAATGGGTAGGGCTATCTGCCCATTAATCGAGTTGCCCTTTTGTAGTAGCACCAAAGCTACTACTCCTAACCCTAAAATAACCACTCCAAGCAAAGACCCAATTACAAACCAGTTTGGGCTGCTGGCTTTACCCTCCTGCTTCGCCTTTTTAGCCTTACCCGGCCTAGAGGGGTAAATAGGGGGCGGAGGATAATTTGGCTCTTGGTTTAGAGGAGGGGCAGGCTCCTCATACCTCGCTGGTGGGGATTCACTTTGAGGGTTAGGATAGTAGGGGGCTTCTTGATAACTTGGTACGGGTTCCGGGCCGAATGGAAGAGGTGCAGCATCAGGTTCCAACAGAAGCATAACATTGCCAATCCGAAGTTGCTCGCTTGGCTTAACAAAAACTTGTTGCTTGGGGTCAAGGCGTTGATTGTTAACAAAAGTGCCGTTACTACTACCCAGATCCTGCACCATCAGCCCATTGGAGCGTACCTCGATTTCACTATGGTGGCGTGAAACGCTGGCATCCGAAAGTACTACATCGTTACTCGAATGGCGACCCACCCGCAACACCGGACGCTGCGGATCATAGCTCAGTTCCACTATTTTGGGCTGAAATTGACCGGGTTCTACTCCCGGCTCCTGCATAATTACCAGGCGCATCATACTCCCTGGCCTCCTTTATAACCGAACCACAAACGCTCTTTGACCCGTACCAGACTTTAATTATGTCTAGCTCCTTAAATATATCTCAAACTCAAGATTCAAGCAACTTCTTAGCACCGATTGAATCCGGCCTAGGGCTGTTGCAAAGTCGGAGGGCTATCCAATCTGGCAAGAGTAGTGGTAGGTCAAGATCAACTGGTTGCCGTCGCTTGATCTTGACCTACCACCCAACTTGTCAGATCGGGACTTTGCAACAGCCTTAAATCCGGCCTCGAAAGTGCTTGTAAAGGGCTGTTCTTTATGCTATAATCTAATGCTGTAACATTAGAGCGCATAATTCCTGCGAAATCAGATCATTAAAACTTTTTGGTTCTGATCTAGGAATAAGTTAGATTGGTTTAACGGACGTTTTCGACCTTGAGATCACAGGCAAGGTTTATCTATCGAGCTGCTTAGGGGCAGACTTGGTCGGTCTGATGGTGGTCGAGAACTATTGAAGGAGTTAACTGTATGTGTATCAACTTGAGTCCTTCGCAACTCAGTTTGAATTACGATTATCAATGGTATGCCGATATTGTCCGCCATCCATCTACCACGGCTGGTTAGCGTACTTGCCGTGTGCTTTGAAAGAGGTACTTTAGGAAATGACTAAAACCCTAAATGGGAATTACTTCAACTTTCTGCAAGCCCAGTACGGGCTAAACTCCACTCAATTAAACGACTTTCTGCACATAAAAGACAATCACCTGTATTGTCAAGATATAGATTTAGCGCAGCTGGCCCAAAAATGGGGATCACCCTTGGAAGTCGGGTTTACACCCCTAGTGACCCGCCAAGTTCACAAGATGTACGGCTATTTCGCCCACGCTTTCCAACAACTCGGCTATCAGGGCAACTTTATCTATGCCTACGCCACCAAAGCGGCCCAATATGAGGACTTGGTGCGTACTGCCCTAGGTGCGGGAGCGCACTATGAGACCAGTTCGCCCACCGATATTTCAATGGCCCGCTTACATTGGAAAGCAGGCAACCTACCCGATAACCGCCTGATTATCTGCAATGGCTTTAAAACTGAGCAATATGTCCAGAATATTCTGGATCTGCGGCGAGAAGGTTTTCGCAATGTACTTCCAGTGATCGAATCGGAGCATGAGATCGAGGATTTTGCCCGGTCAGGCTTTGATTTTAACCTCGGAATCAGGTTGCGAGTAGACGAGTCTATCCTTCAGCAGGGTGATTTCTCTCAAGTCAAGAGCCGTTTTGGTATTCCCCACGACCGAGTACTTGACGTAGCCGCCCAAATTGCTTCCAAACCCAACCTTCACCCGGTGATGTTCCATGCCATGATCGGTACGCAGTGTATCAACCGTCAAGAATGGGTCAAAGCACTCTTAATCTGCTTCCGGCAATATTGCGAATTGAAGCGGCTATATCCCTCCATGGCTTCGTTTAACTTTGGCGGTGGTATGCCCGTACCCTATAGCCTTGACTTCCAATTCGATTACCAAGCGTTCGCTACCGAACTGACGCAAGGCATGATGGAGTTGTGTGCCGAGTATGGTATTCCTCACCCGAACCTTGTGGGTGAATTTGGGCGCTACACCGCCGCCGCCTATGGTTTCGACTTTTACAAGGTGGTGGTCTCCAAGCCCTCTCATCGCGAGGATGTTTCGTGGTACGTTATCAACGGTTCGCTGATGAGTTCGCTACCGGACATTTGGGGTCTAAAGCAGACCTTTATCATCCTGCCGCTAAATGGTTATGACCGACCACTACGTAAGGTCTGGTTGGCCGGGCTAACCTGCGATTCCGATGATGTCTACCAATCGGAAGAGGAGGATGGAACCGTTTGGCTACCGGATGTGGCTGATGGCACCGAGCTAACGATTGGGGTCTTTATGACCGGGGCTTACCAAGATATGCTGAGCGGCATTGGAGGGGTGCATCATTGCCTGCTGCCAGAACCCAGCGAACTGGTGATTGAAGGCAATTCGGTGGGTAACTATACCTATCGTCAAACCGCTCCTAGCCAGAGCTTACACGCCATTGCGTCTTTGCTGGGCTACCGCCATTATCTGCCCCTGCTCCATAGCAGTGGACACCCTGCCGAACTCAATAGTAACCCACACTTTGCCGAAGGCGATTATCACATCCCTAGTCTACCGCAAAAGTTGCCGCTATTAGCCAATTCGGGCAATCCTATTCGTACTGCTAAATCTCGCAACCCTTGGCGAACTATTATTGGTGCTAACCGCACACGCAAGCATCAAATAGCCACAAGCTGATGAACCAAACTGAGTTTTGAATTTTGAGTCTTGAATTATTTCAGACTCAATTCAAAACTCCTCAAACCTAAACCTTAACGCAATCTAACCTTGACCCCTCTAATCTCATATTATATAGTAGAGTTAGTCAGTATCTTCTAAATAAGTAGGGGTTTATTGAATAAACCCGTCGCGGGCTAAGGATAAACCCGTCGTGGGCTAAGGATAAACCCGTCGCAGGTTGTGACCGTAAACTGGTTTGACATTGGGCGCGGTCAGCCGATATGCAATACGCAATTTTGAGAAGATACCCACATAGCTTTACTATTACTGACTGGCTAAAGATTTAATTTACAGTTTATTTCACTCGGATTCTGAAGCTATTGCCATTAAAGAAGGAATAATTCTATGCTTCAACTCGATAACTTCGATAACTCTTCAGATCATACTGGCCTAATCAAGGAATTTTCAAATCAAGCCAGTGCGGGTATACAAGGCAAGCACACTATCTCTACCCAGATTTCAGAGATGGTTTCAGAGGTAGTAGCTCTGCTGTCGGCACACCGCTATATAGAGGCAGAATATCGGCTTTATAGTGCCTTTGATAATTTCTCGCATGAACAATTTCTACTAGAAATACTCCTCCCCATCGAAATACAAATCGGTGATTTATGGCATCGTAACACCGTCAATGTCTTTACAGAACATGCGGCGACCGCTTTTCTCCGCCAACAGCTGGATAAATTATTGGCCTCCTTACTCGTACCCCTCGATGCTCCTCTAGTATTATGCGCCTGTGGCCCTGGTGAATTTCACGAATTGGGTATGTTGAGTCTGGTTTACTTTTTACGAAGTGCCAAATTGAACGCGCTTTATTTAGGCGCAAATTTACCCGCAGGAGATTTAATGATAGCGATAGAGACCCTCAAACCAGCAGCGGTTTGTCTAGCGGCTACCATATCCTCCACCGCTTTGAAACTGATTTATATGCTATATCAGCTTTCGGAGAAAAAACGGGAAGAGCCACTGGTCATAGGCTACGGCGGACGCTTTTTTAACTTCTTGCCAGAAACACAACGCGCTATGTTACCAGGTCTATACCTAGGAGAAGATGCGAAAATAGGTAGCAAAGTTATTTTGGATAATTTGGGGCTTCAAGCTAAGAAACAGGTCTAGCTTTCCCATTGGGATGATACAAGAAGTGGCTTCACCCTAGGGTGAAGCCACTTATTATCTTTTAGGTTTATGTTACGTTTTCGAGTGATAAAAGTGGCTGAAGGTAACACCTAGCCGCTAACTACTCGCCTGCCGTTACAAGAAACTGCTTGTTGTATTTAGTCATCAAGCGTGACTTTCGACGGGCCGCCTGATTAGGATGGATAATACCCTTCTGCGCGGCTTTATCCAACTTGCTGGCTGCTACCCGCACTGCTTCTTGCGAAAGTGTTTCATCACCTTTGCCAATGCTGACAACTGCACTTTTTACATAAGTTTTGAGCGCACTACGTACTGGCTTGTTACGCATCGTTCTGCGTGTATCTTTGCGAATTGATTTAATCGCCGACTTAATATTCGCCAACCTTACTTAACCTCCTGAAGGTTTAAACCCTTTTTGTAATTATCTTTGCTTCTCTTTTTACCTTTATCCATTAGACAGCAATAAATTATAGCATAGAGAACGGCTGAAGGCAAACCAATTTAGCGGCTTGGTAGGGACTTGTGGTATGTCAAGATCAACTGACGGAGCAGCATCCTACCGATTTGTGCTTACTTTGACAAGATCGGTGGTAGGTGAAAATCAAGCGACGGAGCGCCATCCTACCGATTTGTGATTGCTCTGACAAGATCGGTGGTAGGTGAAAATCAAGCGACGGAGCGCCATCCCACAGAGAAAATCAACTGGCGGAGCAGCATCCTACCGATTTGTGCTTGCTTTGACAAGATCGGTGGTAGGTGAAAATCAAGCGACGGAGCACCATCCTACCGATTTGTGATTGCTCTGACAAGATCGGTGGTAGGTGAAAATCAAGC
>JACAUC010000335.1 GCA_013390945.1 Candidatus Chloroheliaceae bacterium | reverse complement strand
GATTAGAAACGTCGGGATTAGAAACGTCGGGATTAGAAACGTCGGGATTAGAAACATCGGGATTAGAAATCCCTCCTACAATTTCCAACTCGTCGGGATTGGAAACATCGGGCAACCCGTTGACTTGGAAAAGTCGGATGACCGCCAAAAATCCTACAAGGAGGAGAGAAGACTATCTAATGTATGTGGTGGTGGCAATGGTGTTGGGGGCAGTCGTGGTTTGTCATCATCTGACCTCTTATGCTCTACTGGCTTTCCTTATTGTATGGGGGCTAGTCTCATGGTTCTTGCGGCACGGCCAGCCGACCGGCCAGCCGACCGGCCAGCCGACCACCAGTGAACCGGCCAGTGGACCGGCCAGTCCGAAAGCGCGAGGTGGGATACCCTCCAGCGGCAATATTATTCGGTTGGCTCTTTTATTGTTGGCAATGATTTTAGGTTGGCTGGTATTGGTGGCAGATCAGGTACTAGGCTACCTCTCGCCACTCTTTTCCAGTGCCGCCAATCAATTGCTCCAACTTATTCAGGGTGAAGCCACTAGCCCTCAATTGTTTAAGGATCAGGCTGGAGACGTGGCTCCGCTTTGGGAACAAATAATCGGTTTAGCCTCTACTGGTCTGATAGTATTAGGCTTGCTTTGGGGAGTGTGGTTGATAAGGGTGCTGACACCTCGTTACAATGCCTTAGCCATCACCTTTGGACTGGTGGCTTTAGCCTATCCGGTCAGTTTGGGGATGCGCCTGTCGGAGGCAGGTAGAGATATAGCCGGGCGCTCCACCGAATTTACCTTTGTGGGAACTTCGCTGGTGCTGGCACTGGTGGGTGAATATTTCATCGGCGAACCGTACCAGATTGGTAGGGGTTTATTGAATAAACCCGTGCCAATAAGATTGAATAAACCCGTATCAATAAGACGGTGGATAGTGGTGGGTAGCCTTCTACTCTGCTACGTGGGTGGGGTAATTTTAGGTAATGGCCCCGGCAATAAATATCGGTTGCCCGGCCCTTATCTAGTCTCAGCCGATAACCGCTCGATAGAGGCGAAGGGCATATCGGCGGCAAAATGGACTTATCAGGCTTTTGGCCCCGATAACCGTTTCGCCGCCGATAGGATTAACCGACTGCTGTTGGCAACCTACGGCAGGCAACATCCTGTTACCCAACTGGGAGATACGGTAGAGGTCTCGCCACTCTATTTCTCCTTAGAATTTGGGAATTACCAAAAGGAACTAATTCGGCAAGGAAAAATTCGCTACCTACTGGTAGATCGGCGTTTTGCGTTGGGCTTACCCGGTGTAGGTATTTATTTTGAAACCAGTGAAGCAAACGCCAACCATCACCAAACCCCCATCCCGCTGGAGGCCTTGACCAAATTCGACCAATTAGCGGGAGTAAGTCGCCTCTTTGATAACGGCGACATTATCATCTATGATTTTAGCGGCCACGAGTAGTCACGAGGTCGTGGGTAGCGGCCCACTGGCTGAGATCGTCCCGATTGATGGCGGCGGCCATTAATGCGGGAAAGAGATCGGGAGTACAGGCAAAGCTAGGGATCCCCATCCCTGCAAAAGCCGCCGCCACCTGATGATCGTAGCCAGGTGCGCCCTCGTCGCTAAGAGCCAACAACGCCACCATCTGTACCCCCGCCCCAACGAGAGTGGCTGCTCGCTTGAGCATCTCCGCTTGATTACCCCCCTCGTAGAGATCGCTAATCAAGACCAGAATGGTTTCATGGGGTTGGCGCACCAAACCCTGACAATAGCCTAACGCCCGGTTAATGTCGGTTCCGCCGCCCAATTGGGTGCCAAAGAGTAGTTCCACCGGATCATTTAGCTCTGCCGTCAAGTCTACCACCGCCGTATCAAAAACGACCACTTGGGTCTTTACCGCTGGGAGGGAGGCCAGCACCGCCCCAAAAATTCCGGCATAAACCACCGAAGTTGCCATTGAGCCGCTTTGATCTACACAGAGAATTATATCGCGCAGGGCGGAACGCTTGCGTCCGTAGCCAATGCGGGTCTCAGGAATAATGGTGCGATAGTCGCGCTGATAGTGGCGCAGGTTGGCCCGGATAGTACGCGACCAATCAATTTCATTGTGGCGCGGCCTCCGATTGCGTTCGGCCCGGTTCAAACTGCCCATCACCGCCTGACGCAAAGGATTAGCCAGCTTGCGTTCGAGTTCCTCTACTACCCGCCGAACTACTAAACGAGCGGTCTCTTTGGTCTTGCCGGGCATCACACTACCCAAAGCCAACAAATCCGCCACCAGATGCACATCTGGCTCGATAGCCTGCAACAACTCTGGCTCCAGTAACATTTGGCGCAAGTTAAGCCGTTCTAAAGCATCCTGCTGCATTACCCGCACCACCGCCGAAGGGAAAAAGCTGCGAATGTCGCCCAACCAACGGGCTACTTTGGGGGCCGAAGCACCCAAACTACCCCGACCTCCGCCTGCACCACCCCCACCACCAAATCCCTTAGAATCGTAAAGGGCAGCGAGGGCTTCATCAATTCTGGTATCGTTGCCACCTAAAGCACAACCTGTACCATCGGCCTCGGCTCCACCTAAGACTAACCGCCAACGGCGCAATCGCTCGGCAGGCCCCCCCACTGGTGGCTCGGCTGGACGCTCGGCACGAAAATCAAACTGCTCGTTACGTGGTTGGGTCATCTAAATCACCTCTTTCTAAATTAGTTATTAGTCTTTGGTTCTTAGGCAAGGTTCATAGCGGCTTTACACGCAGACTGGTCTTTAGGATGGTACTAGACCGGAAATTTATGTAAACTGGTTTTCCGATCAAGCTATCCGAGACCAGTCTACATTGTAAAGCCAAAAGCCCCGATTTTGAACCTTGCCTAACCACTAACCACTCCTAACAATTGGGCCACGAGGGGCAAAACCGCCTCGGCTCTGGCAAGGTCAAAATCAGCCCGGTTGGAGGCGACTGTCAACTGGTTGCCGTCCGGCAAGGTGCTGTGGGAGGCGGCTCCTCGGCTGGCCGCGTCCGCCGATTGTATCGGTCGGCTGGCCGCTCGCTCACCTAACTGGCGACGTTCGGGGGCGGCAAAAGTACTGAAGGTGCGGCGTAATAGCGGCAATAGCGTAACAAAAGTATCACCCGGCAAGGTGGTCAGCCAACTATCCAGCACTTGCCAGAGGATTTCGTCGTGAATGAGGAGCAAGCCACTGCCCTTTAAGAAACCTTCAATCCACGCCGCTGCTTGGGCTGGTTCGCTGGCAGTGGAGAGGGCCAAGCCCAAACGACGAGCAGTTTCCTCTGGCTCAAAGACTCGACTATCTAACAAGAGGCGGCAACAACGTCCCGCCACTAGCCCATGCAAACTTTGCTGGTTAGTCAGTTGAATTAAGACCTTCTGCCATTCGGCTAGTTGCTCTTCGGCTGGCCGGTCGGGCTGGTCGGTCCACTGGTGGTCGGGCTGGCCGGTCCACTGGTGGTCGTTTTGCAAAAGGGTGATTGCTTCGTGTACCCCAACCACCTGCTGATAAATCTGGGCGGCAGCTTCATCGTTGAGCGAGGCACAGGCTCCCGGCAAGCCAATACAAATCCGGGCAATCAGGCCATCCACTACTCCAGCCACCATCGAGGTATCGGTCTGACGCACATTGCCATAACGCACGACCAATGCCAATGGAGGTAAAGCTTCCATTAAATGTCCAACATCACTGGCAAGTGCCGCCTCCGTCTGAATCCGGCCCATTAGGTGATTGACCGCTTCGGGCAAATCGGCTAGGAGCAGGTCATCCAGCAAAGTGGTCAACTTAGGGAGAGTGGAGTCTGGAAGATCAGCCAAGTGGCAAGCATAAGCCGAAGCCGCTTCACCTACTCGATTGCCCCAAATGCCTTGCTCAATCAAAACTATCGCAAATTCTGGTCGCCACTGCACTTGCCAAATTTCATGAAAAGTACCCTTTTGCTGACTACTACCTCGCGGCCTGCCGATCTCCCTCGTTCCCCACGCCACCCCCAACAAATTTAGGCGATGCAACAAGAGGCTGCGCTCCAAATCGTTAGCCTTGCGTAAGTCTAAATCGTAATTTCGTTTGGTAGCTTCGGTAGGCAAGCGTAACCGCTTCTGCTCGCGCAACAAATCTTGCTGCAAAGGCACCATGGGCGTTTCGTCCGGCACTTGGCCTAGCGTCTCACTGACCACCAGCTTTTCATGGATCAGCTTGAGTGGCGTATCATTACCATTGCACAACACCGCCAGCGTTGCTTCGTTGAGTTCTGGCAGACCGGGCAAAGGAAGGTCGCGCAGGGCCGCCAAAGTTTCGGCCAACCGCACCGCCTCAATTACACTGGCCGGAGAAGCATCCAAATCCTCCGCGCGGAGCAATTGGGCCACCTTAGTCAGCCAACGCACTGCCACCCGGTCGGACGACTGCCAGAGGTGAGCATACCAACCCGGCGACTCGATGCCAGCCCCATAACCACTGGTATAGGCCAACCGTCCATAAGTCCAAGGCACCCAAGTAGCCTGCACCTTGGTCTTAGGCAAATCTTTAAGGAGAGCCGCATCCTCTTTGGCTGGTGGCAACTTCACCAGAGCCGGAGTGTGCCACGCCCCACACACTACCGCAATCCGTTCAAAACCCTCCTTTTGGGCGGTTCGAATGGTTTGACGCATATAGGCTTCGCGTTGTGCTTCAAGTTGGTCGTCCAATCGGCGGACGCGGCCAGCCGAGGAGCCGCCTCCCACAGTGCCGCCTTCTTCCACAGTCTCTTCTTCCGTAGCGGTAGCCTCGCGGAGGGTAGTCATCGCCTCCAAAATGGCGGCAAAGAGATCGGTTCCATCCCGCCGATGCTCCACCATCTGTTCCCACCAACGTTCACCATCGCTATAACCTGCCGCTTGGGCCAACCAACCCAACGGGTCGTGCTTCGGATGGTCGGGAGCGGCCTGCCGAGGTTCAGGTAGCGTAGCTTCCGGTATTTTCGGTGTCACCTCTTCAGGTTGCTCCAAACGGTCAACCGAAACATCCGGCTTAATAAGCTGAAAGCTCTGGGGTAAATCCATAAAGCGCACTGGTAGATTGCGGCTAAGGCCATAGTGAAGGGCTTGCCATTCCGGTGAAAAAATAGCAAAGGGATAATAGACCGCCCGTTGTGGTTGATCGGGGGCATAAATAAGCAAGGCTACTGGCGGTTTCATCTCGGCGTGTATCAGCAGGGGCAAGACCGCCGCCGCATCGGGTGGTCCTTCCACCAAGATTACGTCGGGCTGCAACTCTTCCAACGCCCTCCCCAAACTACGGGCCGAACCCGGCCCATGATGCCGAATCCCAAAAATATGAACCTTAGAATCAGCGGTGGCAGGCATAGCGACTCCTTTCCGAATTAAGTAACACAGAGATCACAGAGCAACCAGTCAACCAGTTGATACCACAGATAAAAATCTAAGGCAAGGTTCATACCGGCTTTACACTTTAGGATGGTACTCACTGGTGAT
>JACAUC010000334.1 GCA_013390945.1 Candidatus Chloroheliaceae bacterium | reverse complement strand
GTCGTTGCTACCACCGTCGCTGCTACCACTGAACCAGCCATTGCTACCACCGTCGCTGCTACCACTGCACCAGCCATTGCTACCACCGTCGCTGCCCAAGCTGCTACCACTGCTGCTGCCTCACCCACTGTCATTGCCAACAATTCGGCTGGCCGTGAGAATAGAATCGCTATCAATATCGCGGGTGCAACCGAAATTAAGCCCAGTGCCACTTTCGGCATTATGCTCGGCAAGCTAATACCCGGACAGACCAATCCGAATGTCCAGTTTTATGCCTCAGATGACGAATCAGACAAGTTAGCCAACAATGCCGACTCCGCCTTTGTTGAAGCAGGCTATAAGTTCGGTCTTCCCGGACAGAATAAGCCCCTCAAACATGAACATACTATCGTCGGTTTCTATACCAAGAGCGGTTCTCCAGATCTTCTGATTGCGGCTGCCACAGTTCAAGACGATACGAGCGATATAACCAAAGCACTTAGGGTTCCCGGAATGACCGCCGAGGAAATAAGCAGATTGACCGAAGAGGTAAAAAATAAGAGGAGTTTGATGGTTATCATTGCTGCGCCAAAATTGCTAGAGTCGACGCTCATTGCAGCCATGGGCAATACCACTCCGACCCCCGATTCTAACAGTAGTGGCCCTGAGATAGGTGAAAAAGATGTTCCGGTTTATGCCGGATCAAAGCGAATAATTCCTGCCTCTGGTTTGGTGGATGGGGTGACTTCGCTCTACTATACCAGCAATGATAACTACGAAAAGATGGTGGTTTGGGCCAAGAAAGCCTTTATCGAGAAAGGCTGGACCGAGGTTAGTATTTTTGAATCAGAATCAAAAGTTGTAACCGCCATTACCGGCAAAAAAAATGGTTATAGTTTACTTGGCACTATTGTAAGCTCTAGTAAGGTTCATGGTAGTAGAGGCTACGATAGTGTTTTGAAGCTAGTTAATATTGGTCCTAACGATAGCGTAATTGCCATCGTGGTAGGTAAGTACTAAATTTATCGGAGACCAGGTACATTGGGTATCGGGTGCTGGGTATCGGTGGAGTCTCTTCTGACACCAGTCGGCTGGCCGGGAAGCAAAGGAGAATCTCCAAAATTAGGTTCTGGCCTGATTCACGCTAGTGCGGGATCAACCTAATTTTGGAGATTTTTTATGTCCAATTTTCTAATAAAATAAGATGAAACGACTCAAGTTTTTAGTAGGCTGGCCTTTGAAATATGCGTGGCGTTCGGTTATACGGGGCGGTCAACGTAGCTTTTTTGCGGTACTGTGTGTAGCGGTCGGCGTAGCTTCTCTGGTAGCACTTCAATCGCTGAGCTATAGCATTTCGGATACTTTAACGGCTAATACTCAGGCTCTAACGGGCGGTGATGTAATAGCCACTGTGCCTCGTGCCAGCAGTGCCATTTCTAATAGCACTGTTGTTAGCAAACTGAATGAATTAAAATCTAAAGAAACACTTAGCGATTGGACTCCGCTCACTACCATCAATCCCCAGATCAAGGAATATTTCGGATTTCCGCCAGCCTTTTATGTGGTAGATCCGGCAAAATACCCTCTTTACGGCGAACTTAAAATCCTAGAGCCTTCCGACAAGAGCCTAAGCGAACTAATTTCAACGCCAAATACGGTGGTCATTAGCCGTAACCTTTGGGAAAAACAAAATTACCAAGTGGGTCAGGAGATAGAAGTTAGTAATGGGTCAGGTCAGGGTAGCAAGACTAATAGACTTAGGATAGTCGGCGAGGTCACCACCGATACTCCGGGCGTGATTTTTGGCCTCGGTCAGTTCTTCGGCTTTGTTTTTACCTCGTTTGAGACGGCTGCTACTTTTTGGGATAAAAACGGGTTAGCTTCTGATACTTTCTTTATTAAAAGCACCCAACCCAACCAAGTTAAAAATACTCTGGTTGCCCTACGTGCCCCAGCCCCTAATAGTTCGTCCAATCTAATTTTCAGCCAAGTTCAAACAGCCGCAGACCAGCAGAGCTTTTTGGCACGGGGCCTGCAGATCATCGAACTAATGCTCTCCTATGTCGGCTTACTTTCACTTTTGATCGGCGGCGTCGGCGTAATTAACACGATGCTGGTAGTTATTGGACAACGTATTACTGAAATTGCTACGGTCAAGGCACTGGGCCTAAAAACCCGCCAGACCATTTTTATCTTTACGCTGGAAGCCATGCTCATCGGCGTAATGGGTAGTCTTCTAGGAGTCCTCTTGGGTGAATTGCTGGGCATCGGTATAAAAGGAATCGCCGAAGGTCTTTTTGCTCACCCACTCAATTGGAGGCTCTACTTCGGCCCCATCGTTATTGGTCTGGTGATTGGGATTCTAACTTCGGCGGTTTTTGGCTTCTTGCCAAGTTATGCTGCTAGTCAGGTACGTCCCAGCGTAGCATTGCGGATGCAGAGTAGCTCCTTGCCCAATATCGGGGGCTGGGTTTCGCTCTTCATTATCCTCTTTATGACTCTTTTGATCGGTCTTATTGCCGGGATACTGATCCACAATTTGCTAGTGGGAGTGGCAGTAGCCTACGTGACCCTGCTAATCAGCACCATTATGGTGGGATTGATGTGGCTGGTGGTCTTTCTAGTCGGCAAATTCCCCGGTCGGCTGGTCGCACCATTTGGCCCTAGTTTGAAGATAGCCCTTCGTAGTTTTAGCCGTCACCGCGGGCGTACCGCTTCTACCCTTATGGTGATGGTGGTCAGCCTCTTCTTTATCACCTTTATCCTAATTATTGCCGATAACATCAAGGCCACCGTACGCGATGCCCTTGACCTAAATTTGGGTTACAATGCCATCACCCTCAGTGCCCCCAGTCAAACAGAACAAATTAAAACTACCCTACAAGCCCAAGTACCCGGACTACAAAACCTTTTTATAGGCAATAGCAAGGACGCGCTCTTAACCACCATTAATGGTAACTCAATGGCTTTAAGTCCCACTAACCAATCTCGGCCTATTATTACATTACCGACCAATTCCTTCTGGAACTTTGGTACTCAATCAGACTATCCCTCCATTCGGTTAAGTGGGCGAGGTGTAGTCAATGGGGATGTACAGGGAGCCAGTGCGACCAGCCGAGGTAAGCAAAAATTGCTGGCCGGACGTAATCTAACCCCTGCCGATACCAATAGCAATGTGATACTGGTGCGTCAGGATGTGGTAGATGAATATAATTTGAAGCTAGGTGATAAAATAACCTTGCAATCTACTGGCGTAGCTGGCATATTTTTTGTCAACAATAATACCAATAAAAACAAAACTGTTGAGCTGGAAGTAATCGGTATTTTGGACAAAGGCAATAACAATCCAGACTTTGAAGGTGGCTGGATCACGCCTCTCAAGATCGTAAGCGATCTAGGTGCCCAATATAACCTCTACTATCTACTAATAGACCGCGCCCAGATGAAACCTGCGTTGGAGAAGGTGCGTAGTACGGTTGGTATTGTGCTGGATTTGAACGATTTGATCGCTACTTTTAGCCGCCTACTCGATCAGTTTATGGCCTTTCCTTTACTCCTAAGCCTGTTGAGCCTTTTCAGTGGCACAATCCTGATTGCCAATAATGTGGCACTGGCGATGCTAGAGCGACGCACCGAAATCGGGGTACTCAAAGCCCTCGGCGCTAAGCAAGGACGTATTATGCGCTTGCTCTTGTTGGAAAGCGGGTTGGTAGGTCTGTTAAGTGGTTTGATTGGAGTCGGGATGGGTATTTTAACCGCACTGAATGTGACCCGCCTCGCTCCCGGCGGAGCAGATAAGATAGGTTTCATCGTTACTTGGTCCCCTCTGACCGCCTTACTACTAATTGGCCTAGCAACTGGTCTAGTAATGGTGACTACTCTAGCAAGCGCTTGGGGCGCAGTCAAAGAAAAACCTCTAATTGTCCTACGCGGTCACTGAATCTCCCCCCGCCTAAAGGTCTAATCATTGTACGTAAAGAATTAAGAAGAGGTGAATTTAGAGTGACGAACGGGCTGCATAATATGGTACATGGCTCAACAGGCTGGGCCAAGAAGTAATCGTAAACTGCCTCAAGCTGGTGAGGAAGTGAGCTACTCTAGCAATAGAAAGTGAGAAATAAGGATCGTATTCGTAGGCTAACCCTAAGCGCAAGGCTTCCACACCTAACCGGAATTTCTTAGGATCGCCATCGAAGGGATCTTTATCCGAAGATACCTCCAGTGTATCCAGTTGCTCCTGATTCAAAATCGGCTGATAAACCTGATTGGAGTTCAATCCCGCCCCGAATATCTTGACAGCCTAGGGCATAGTCTATGATTTTCGACGGTTCGGTGCTAATGCGAAACGGGAGGGAAAAAGCCCGGCGGAGTTAGCGGGCGTGAAACCAGTTTACAAATGGGGGGTTTACCGTGGTTACAGTTTGTTATGCTTAAATTATCCAAGCTGCATTGGCTCAAGGACTTCCTTGCCTAATTTGGGTAGATAGTCAGCGACCTAAAGTTAGTTTGGATTAAATTCTAGGGATAGGCTTATTTGAGTGTGTCCCAAAAGGGTAAAGTAGGCTGCAAGCAACCCAGATTACGTGGGCAGTGAGATGAGGCGTGGTTAAAATCAAGCAAAAAGAGCGTCAATTGATTGTTATTGCAAATTATTTAAGCTATATTAAAATTAGTTTGATAAATACTTTAATATAGTTATTTATAACCCTTTGATAAAGTTCAAGTTATCAATTTCTTATGTTCACTTATTAGCCCCACAATCTTTGGGGACTGTCAGCTATCTTCTATTCTATTAATAGATTCTATATTAGAATCAGGAGGAGGGGTAGTATGAAAAGTAGACCACTGCTGAGATGCTGCTCCGCCAGTTGATCTTCCCTTTCATCAGGTCTTGAGAGATTACCAACATTCGTAGGATGCTGCTCCGCCAGTTGATCTTCCCCTACCCCCCAATTGCCCAAAATACCACCTTATGATAACATACCCCCAGCACCAACAAAAGGCCAAACCCATTCATACACTAGGAACACCATGACACCCGAAGACCACCAACCACCAACCACAACCCCCATAGACCCCCTCACCATCGGCGAGCTTATCTCCCTTACCGAAGCTGCCGAGCTTAGTGGATTTAATTCTGATTTTTTACGACAAATGATAAATAAAGGCCGTTTAAAAGCAAGGCGTACTGGTGGTATCTGGCTTACCACATTAGCCTCCGTTGAGGCATATAAAAAAACTCGTCATCGAGGCAAGCGCATGGACCTTGACAGAAATCGAAAATCAGAGTATCGTTAATATTGGGAAACAACAGATTAAGTGGGTACGTCAGTGTTCAAAGCACTGACGTACCAAACACAATTAACGTGATGTAGTTAAGGTTCAAGTATAGTTTAACATACTTGAGCAACTTTCCTACGCCTAAAAACCAAAAGAGAAGGGTACAAACCCTGTACCCTTTCCATTGTATGTACGTATTGACATATTCTATAAAGTACTTTATTA
>JACAUC010000333.1 GCA_013390945.1 Candidatus Chloroheliaceae bacterium | reverse complement strand
AAATCCCTCCTACAGGTTCCTGACCGGGAATCGGGATTAGAAATCCCTCCTACAGGTTCCTGACCGGGAATCGGGATTAGAAATCCCTCCTACAGATTAGATGCGGCGTAACATCTCGCGGCGACCGGCCTGCTTCCATTCGCTACTTTGGGCGGGCGCGGAACCGTTGCCTGCGGAAGTAACTTTGGGTGGGCTTTGAATGGAGCGACGATGTTCGGCCAAGACAGCGGCCATTGCGGCAATCAATCTCTGGTCATGGTGATAAGTTGGATCGGGCTTGAACTGAGGGTTAGTTTCAAGTGAGGTAGTGTGAAAATCACCTTTTCTGAAATCTTCTGCCGCTAGGAGTTGTTGATGTAGTGGTATGGTGGTCGGTGAACCAAAAATCTTGTACTCTCCTAAAGCCCGTTGCATCCGGTTAATGGCTTGGTTTCGATTTGCACCCCAAGCAATGATTTTAGCAATCATTGGATCGTAGTAGAGCGAGATTTCGTAGCCAGAGTGAACCGCACTATCGAGTCGGATACCGGGGCCAGTCGGTACAACAATCCGCTCTAGCCTGCCAATTGAAGGCAAGAAGTTGTTGAAGGGATCTTCGGCGGTGATCCGACATTCAATCGCCCAACCTCTAGGTTTTATCTCTTCTTGACTATACGAAAGTGGTAAGCCACCAGCAATCCGCAACTGCTCCACCACCACATCCACCCCCGTTACCAGTTCGGTGACGGGATGCTCCACCTGAAGGCGGGTATTCATTTCAATGAAATAGAATTTGCGGTCAGTGGTTAGGAGAAACTCAATTGTACCAGCACTTACATAGCCCACCTGACGGGCGGCGGCCACCGCAACTGCTCCCATTTGTTGCCTTAAATCGTCGTCTAGGGCGATGGAGGGCGATTCTTCCAACATTTTTTGGTGACGGCGCTGCAAGCTGCACTCGCGCTCGCCTAGGTGAATCACATTACCAAAAGTATCGGCCAGAATCTGAATTTCGATGTGCTTGACGTTTTCCAGTAGCTTTTCGACGTAGACTCCACCATTGCCAAAAGCTCCCATTGCTTCGCGGGAGGCCGCGCCAAAGGCTAATTCCATCTCACCCGCGCTGCGAACTACTCGCATACCCTTGCCACCACCACCAGCGGAGGCTTTTATTAAGACCGGGTAGCCAAATTCGGTCGCAATCTGGGCTGCTTCTTCATGACTACTTACTTCTTCGTCTGTACCGGGCACCCGGGGTACATTGGCCTGCCGTGCCACTTGTTTAGCCTGCACCTTGTCGCCCATGGTGCGGATTACTTCCGGGGAGGGACCCACAAAGACTAGCCCGGCATCGAGGCAAGCTTGGGCAAAATCGGCATTTTCGGCTAGGAAGCCGTAGCCGGGATGGATGGCATCTGCACCCGCTTTTTTAGCTACCGCAATTAACCGATCAATTCGCAGGTAACTCTCCTTGGAAGGAGCCGGGCCGATAGGATAAGCTTCATCGGCATAACGAACATGGAGCGAGCGTCGGTCGGCTTCGCTATAGACTGCCACCGTAGCCAGCCCCAAATCGCGGCAGGCCCGAATAACGCGCAGGGCAATCTCGCCCCGGTTTGCTACCAGTACCTTGCTGATTTTTAGTACCTTTGTCATTTTTTCACTCACCAAATCTCTGTTAGGGTTGACTAAAGTGGTATATTACCGTGTTTCTTGGGCGGATTGGTATCGCGCTTATTCTTTAGCATCTCAAGGGCCGCAATTAATTTTGGCCGGGTATCTTTAGGCTCGATAATATCATCAATATAGCCCCGTCCTGCCGCAACGTAAGGATTGGCAAATTTGGCGGTGTATTCGGCTACTAGGCGTTTGCGGGTCTCCTCTGGATCTTCACTCTTTTCGATTTGATCCTTGAAAATAATGTTTACGGCTCCATCTACACCCATTACGGCGATTTCAGCCGTCGGCCAAGCATAATTTATATCACTTCGGACGTGTTTGCTGCTCATCACGTCGTAAGCCCCACCGTAAGCCTTGCGGACAATTACGGTTACTTTGGGTACAGTGGCTTCGCAATAGGCGTAGAGCAGTTTCGCCCCATGCCGAATAATCCCGCCGTGTTCCTGTCCTACCCCCGGCAAAAAGCCCGGTACATCTACAAAAGTTATTAGTGGGATGTTAAAGGAATCGCAGAAACGGACAAAGCGGGCAGCTTTGGCACTAGAGTTAATATCTAGCACTCCAGCCAAGACCACCGGGTTTTGGGCGATAATACCCACCGAACGCCCACCGAGTCGGGCCAACCCAACTACAATATTGGGGGCATAATGGGCATGTACCTCTAAAAACTGTCCGTCATCCACTACCCGGTGAATGATTTCTTTCATATCATAACTTCGGGTGGCTACCGCAGGCACAATATGGTTTAGTTCTTCGTCCCGTCGCCCTATCGGATCTTGAGTTGGTACAATGGGAGGGTCTTCCAAATTGTTCGAGGGGAGATAGCCCACTAGGTTACGCACGGTGAGGAGGCATTGTTCTTCGTTTTCGAGGGCAAAATGGGCCACGCCGCTAACGCTATTGTGAACCATTGCGCCGCCTAACTCTTCAAAAGTAACATCTTCATGGGTCACGGTCTTGACCACGTTTGGCCCGGTCACAAACATATGGCTGGTATCTTTGACCATCAGAATGAAGTCGGTCATAGCAGGGGAGTAAACCGCGCCACCGGCACATGGCCCTAGAATGGCGGAGAGTTGGGGAACGACCCCACTGGCAAGGACGTTACGCAGAAAAATATCGGCATAACCTCCTAATGAAACCACGCCCTCTTGAATCCTAGCACCGCCACTATCGTTAAGGCCGATCACCGGGGCACCGTTTTTCATTGCCAGATCCATTACTTTGCAGATCTTTTCGGCATGAGTCTCTGACAGGGAGCCGCCAAAAACGGTAAAATCTTGCGAAAAGACAAAGACTAGTCGCCCGTCAATTTTACCGTAGCCTGTCACAACGCCATCACCCAAGTACTTTTGCTCGGCTAGACCAAAATCGGTCGAGCGATGGGTCACAAACATATCTAATTCTTCAAAGGTATCATCATCCAACAACACTTCGATCCGTTCACGGGCCGTCAATTTGCCCTTAGCGTGTTGGGCATCAATTCTTTTCTGGCCGCCGCCTAATTTGGCCTCTTTTTGCAAGCGGCGCAGTTGTTCAATTTTTGCCTCGGTCGTAGCCGGAACGTTGCCGTTCGCGGAGGGAGTAACCGGACTTGTACCGTTTAACGCGGTACTTGTGGCACTCTTACCGTTCTCCATTGACATACGCGAATCACCTTCTTTGGTAACTTTCTAGTTTTAAGTCTTGAGTAAAGCAGTCTTAGACTGCCAAAAATCTTAACATAAACTAAGCAGAAGGGCAACTAAAATAGGGTGAAAAAAGGCACAAAGTTAGGGAAATTACTTATGTGTTATAAATCCTTATCAACAGGCGGAGCAGCATCCTACGGGTGAGGGATAAAGTCAACAGGCGGAGCAGTATCCTACAGATGAGGGATAAAGTCAACAGGCGGAGCAGCATCCTACGGGTGAGGCATGTAGGAGGGATTTCCAATCCCGATATTACCCTCCGATGCCAAATAAGCTAGACCTGGTAAAGTACCAGAATTACCCGATCCAGTGCGACGGCCTGAAGGCGTTGGTATTGTCGCTCATAATGGGCCAGCAAATCACGTTGCCAGTCGTAGCTGTGGAGCCAGTTGATTTCGCCGGATAAATCGGCGGGGTGGGGTGGCTCTTTCAAACTCTTTTCCGGTGTGCTAACCTCAAAGACGACCCATAAGCGCTTGGCCCCGAAACGTTGGGGAAATTCATCTCTTGGCCCAAATTCGCTGCCCATCTTTTCCACTAGCAAAGGGAAAATGTTGGGGTAGGGATACTCCTTGAGCGGATATTTTGGCGGTAACTGGTTTGGGTTGTAATATGCTAGGGGCAACCAAGCAATATCGGTAGCGGTAGCCACTACATCGCCGGGCTGATAATTTTGGCTCAGGTAATCGTTAATTCGTACCGCATCATAGCGAGCAATATAGAGTGGGGCAATCGTGCCATTGTAGAGGTTTGGCAAACTTGCGAGGGCCAATAAAACTGAGACGATCACGGGTAGAGCGGTAATCAGCTTGCGACCGCCAGCCTTTGATTTTAGATCAGGCCGAAAGATTGCCCAAGCGATTAAAAGATAGTAGAAGGGAGCGCAACCGATTAGGGCTTTATCTAGGTATAAGGGCTGAAAAAGCAGCGACACGACTATTATCAGGATCATTGGGCCAAAGAGCAGCCAGAGGGTACACAGTAGGCCACTCTTGTCTAGACCAAACTTGGTCAATTGGCGATAGCAGGCCGGTAGCACGGCCCAGAGAGTTGTAGAGAGGATAAGCACACCTAATGCCAAAGCCCAGACAAACTGTTCGATTTCGACTGCACCAAAGATAAAGGCATAGAAGGTATGTAGTATCAGTAGCAGGTTGATCTGTGGTATCCAAAAGTTGCCTTTGATAGCATCGAGGCGACCGAGCAACTTGGGTAGCAAGATTAGGCCACTGACTAAGCCCGTTCCTACCCCCGTAAGTAGTAAGCGAACTAATACCCCATTTTGCCAATAGCGGCGGGTTTGGAAGAGGGGCAAAAGACCTAGAGCCACCAGATAAAAGGCAGTGGTTAGGTTTGAGACCAAACCCAGTACACCACATATCCCTAATCCCAACCAATTAAGCCAACGATTATTTTCAAAGGCAGCCAGCCCGAACCAAATCGTTGCCAACACAAAGCACTCCATAAAGGAATAGTTACGGGCTTCCTGCGCGAAGTAAATTTGAAAAGGACTAAAAGCAGTCAGAGCCAACGCTACTAAAGCTAGATACGGCTCTGCTGGAAATAAGCGGCGACCGATCAGCCACACTAGCACCAGTGCTGCTACTCCTGTCGCTACCGAGAGGAGGCGGATAACCGTTTCGCTATTGCCAAAGAGGGTTATCCAACCTTTGAGGGCTAGGTAGTAACCGATAGGGTGATTATCGCCACTATTGAGTGCTACCAAGTTAGCAAAATCCTGCTGGGCATAGACCGCACTGATTACCTCATCAAACCAGAGTGGTCTGGCTCCCAATCCAATCAATCGCAGCAGCGATCCGACCAGAATTAATGCTAAGGCGGTCTTTGTAGAAAGAGTAGTTGAAACCGTTGCTAATACTTTAGTGCCAGAGGGATTGAATGGTAGTTGAAACTTTGACATTTTAGTCCTGTTAGTTGGGTAAAAATTTTAGTCCCGATATAAAGCTTGAAATTTAGGCCCGCAATGCGGCGTATGCCATACGCCCGCAATGAGGCCAGCCTACGGCCAACCTAGGGCGGGTTTATGCAATAGGCCCGCCTACAAAACCCCTACCAATTGAGATGATACCCGAATTGTGCCGGGATAATCGGGATTAGAAATCCCTCCTACAGAT
>JACAUC010000332.1 GCA_013390945.1 Candidatus Chloroheliaceae bacterium | reverse complement strand
CCGATCATCAAACCTCGCCTCCGTCCCGTAGGATATGGCTCCGCCCATTGATCTTTCCATACCTCTCCGCCCGCCGATACTGCGTCTCTCTCTGGCAAAATATGATATACTGATTCACCATAGCCTTTTTTTAATCACTTTTAGCGATATTGTTATAAAACAAAAATGGTTCAAATTAATCAGCAACACTTAGACCAACTTGAGAATTTTTTAGCAGACGCTTACACACTGAAAATTGCGTTATTGACCAGTATTGGAACCGAGACACGCCCTGTTGAACTAGCGCGGTTACAAAGCGAGTTACAGAAATGTAAAGCTGCGATTGTTGACTTTGAGGCTGAGCGTAACCAAATCCAATATGACCAGATACCTCTAATTTCCCGTAACCCTAAATTTGCCACTGACAAGCAGCTTGAGTGGTTGCTTAAAATAATTCGAGCTTCTAACCTAAACCTAAAAATAGTCGCCGAAACCTTCCGAGAAAGTCTTCCCCCAGATTTGGATAGTGATTTAGTGAGCCGAGCGGCACTCGCCCCGATAGCGATGCTTAATCTATTAACCGGGTGTCCCCAACGGGCCGATAAAACTTTGCCCCTCTTGGAATTTACTCTGCGCCTAGCCGCAAAAGACCCTCTCAACCAATATAAGTTGGAAGCGTGGGTGCGGCAAGTAACCCAAGATAATGGCTTGGTGGCTCAAGCTCAAGCGGTGCAATTGAAACTTCAGGCCGCCCAAGCTCCTAAGCCAAAAACGGAGATGTCACCGAGCCTGCTGATAAGTTTAGAAAAACCCTTGCCGGATCAAGATTTAGTGAGGATGCGGGGCTGGTTTTTTTCGCCTAGCGTTAGCGAAGGTGAGTGTGTCTACACTGATGACGCATTTATCCCATTGGAAAATGTGCCGCAAAAGCTTCAAAAGCTTATCTCAAAGTTAGATTGGGAAAACGAAGGGCTGACCCTTGAACTCTTTCTGCCCCTTGACTTGATCGGTCAGGACTTGAGTCAATGGAAAATAGAGGAAGGTTTTGGCGAGGAGACCGAATTGGAGAAGGCTTATCCGCTAGTCTTACGTTCTTGGGATCGAGTAAATCAGATAGAAAATCTACCGAAAACCTACCGCAGCTGGAAAGCCAAATGGGATACTATTAATGATAGTTACAACCTCAATCCGCACTATTGTTGCCAAGAAGATACGAGGGCCAAAAGTTTTGTCACTCAAATTAAAGATTCTGCCGATATAAATTCACTCGTGGCAACTTTCAAACTTATCCCCGCATTGTTTAAGCAACTCCTTATTGCGGGATTGCCCGTAGCAACTTGGCCCCGACGGGTAGGTATCGAAGATACGGAAGTTCGCACCGCTATCGAAGAGCTTATTACCGAATGTAACAACGAAAATAACCCCCATTTTCTGCCAGAACTTCTCAGGCAGAAGCGGTGTCAGCAAATTGATTGCGAGGATCACTTGGTACATCATCTAGCTTTATGGTGGGATAATCCCTACCTCCTGCCACTCGAATATAAACAGAAACTAGAGCCTAAGAGAAGCAAAGCTCAAGGAGAGGATCGAAGATGAGTGATTGGTGGATTTTCCGAGGAGAAGGGCAGCAGCATAACCGGATCAAGAAGTTGCCCGACCCTCCCGGTTGGCGCAAGCCCAAACATAGGGGGCCAGTGATAACGCTTATTCCTGATCCCAAAACCGGCTTTCCGGTTTCGGCGGATGGCGACCGGGGGAGCAAATATGAGGCGAGCGAGGATGAGAAGGAGATGGTCAATGCCGCCCTCTTTTTGCGGCGGCCCCTACTCATTACCGGAAAACCGGGGAGTGGTAAAAGTTCTTTGGCCTATGCGATTGCGTGGGAATTAGGGCTAGGTACCGTTTTGCGCTGGTCTATCACTACCCGCGCTACTTTACAGGAGGGGCTTTACCGCTACGATGCCATTGCCCGTTTGCAGGATACGGCTCTGGAAGAAAAAAGGGTCAAACTCAGCCAAGCGATAGGACAAAAACTAAGGCCCGCAAAAGCGACCCTTGACTCCGACATTGGGCAATATCTCCAACTTGGCCCACTTGGGACGGCTCTGCTACCTTACGACCGACCGCGAGTGCTTTTGATTGATGAGATAGACAAGAGCGACCTCGATCTGCCCAACGACTTGCTAAATGTCTTTGAAGAGGGTGAATTTGAAATTCCAGAGCTAGTGCGCCGTTCCAAAACTACCGAAACGGTGCAAGTAATACCCTTTGATGGCCTCATGGAGCGTGACCGGGTGGAGATTCGGTCAGGGCAGGTGCAGGCCATGGCGTTTCCCTTGATGATCTTGACTAGCAACGGTGAGCGCGAATTCCCCCAAGCCTTTCTTCGGCGTTGCCTGCGTTTGGAAATCCCCACCCCCAGCAAAGAGAAGCTAGAGCGCATTGTCCAGCTACATTTCAAAGACCAGCCTCAAGAACTGGAGGTTGCCAGTCAGCTTATCAGCCAATTTATAGAACGTAGCAAAAAGGGTGAGTTAGCCACCGATCAGCTTCTAAACGCGATTTATCTGCTGGCTCGCAGTGAAGGTACTCCAGATAGGCAGAAATTGACCAATAATATCTTGCGCTTTTTGGATAGTAATCAGTGATGGATTTAGCCAAGCTCCTTGCTACCTTAAATCACCTGCACCTCGAAGGGGAAGACCCGGTAACGGCGCGAGAAGTAGCCGAGTTACTTTGGCTGGCCCAGCAGATTAACCCCTCCGCTACTCTACCGGAAAGGGCTTCTCCGCTTCCTGAGCAGAGCGCGGAGGTTGGGGCGGCTTCGGTTTCACCGCCATCACTTCCAAATCCAGCCACTCCATCTAATCCAGCACCGCCGTCTAATCAAGTCGGGGTGCATCTCAGGGGTAAAGAAGAGTTAGAGTCGGGCGGGAGTGAACCAAAAAAGGTGGCCGGATCAGGAAGTTTGGCCTTCCGTAGCCCTACCGGAGCGGCCCTACCCGGCAGTTTGGAACTAGCTCGCGCTCTGCGTCCTTTGATGCGTCGCGTCCCCTCCCGTAGTCGCTTTCTATTGAATGAAAAAGCCACCGTCCAGCGTATCGCGGAAGAGGATATTTGGAGTCCTGTACTAGACCCGGCCCCGGAACATTGGTTGGATGTCGCCCTAGTGCTGGATGAAGGTCCTTCAATGGCCCTCTGGCAACGGACTTTTAGCGAACTGCGCCGCCTCTTGGAATGTCAGGGTGCGTTCAAAAACGTGCGTACTTGGGGACTGGATAGCTCTAGCCGCGATAAGCTTAGCTTCTATGCCGGGGCCATTACGGGCGGGAATTTGTCGCGACGTAGCACCTCGCCTAATGAGTTGGTTAGCCTTAGAGGTCGTCGCCTGATAATGTTGGTAACAGATTGCATCAGCCCGGCTTGGTACGGTGAAACACTCTTGAAAATATTGCAAAGCTGGGGTGAACATAATACGCTGGTAGTGGTGCAGGTCTTACCCCAACGTTTGTGGCGACGGACGGCCCTCGGTATCGCCAGTGCCGGGCGGTTAGACCTACCCTTTCCGGGGGCGGTCAATCAACGCGCCGCTCTAACGGAGAGTAGCAATATCTTTGCGGATAAAGAAGAACTGGTCGGCTTACCGATTCCGGTGGTGACTTTAGAGCCACCAATTCTAAACGCTTGGGCCAAAATTATCGGGCAGGCTAAGGCCGGGTGGACCCCCCTCTTTGTGCTGAACCCTCCGTGGAGAGAGCAGCGGCTCGAACCTTATAGCCCGGTGGAAATCGAACCCGAAAAACTACTACAGCAATTCCGGGCGGTTGCTTCACCGCTGGCCCAAAGATTGGCCGTATTCTTGGCGGCCACTCCGATTAGCCTGCCCGTAGTGCGATTGGTGCAACGCACAATGCTACCCCAATCGCGGCAGGTGCATCTAGCCGAGCTATTTTTGAGTGGGTTGCTGAAATTAACCGCACCCCATCCCCACCCGGATTATGCCCAATACGATTTTGTAGAGCCGAAAGTCCGCGCTCTGCTGCTAGATTCGCTGCTCTTTTCCGAATCGCTTACGGTCTTGGAAGAGGTTTCAAAGCTGGTGGCAAGTCGCACGGGCCTACCGCTCGACTTCCAAGCTTTGTTGGCTGACCCGGAGGCAGTGGATGGTCTATTCATACCCGAAGACAGTATTCCTTTTGCCACCGTTGCTGCCACCGTCCTGCATCGCCTCGGCGGAGACTATTCCCAATTGGCAAGTCGTATCGAGACACGGATCAAGGATGCCCAAAACCCTCCCCCTCCCCAAAAGCAAGAGGCCGAAAAAAGGCGGGCCAAACTAGAGGAAGAGCAAGCCCGCTTACGCCAACAGCAAGAAGAACTTCAGCTTAGCAACCTACTAGACCAGCTTAAAAAGGCTGAAAAGAAGGAGGAACAGGTTACAGAAAGAATCGAGCCCTCTCTTCGTCCGCGCGTGGTAGAGAAGTTGGTGTCGCTCTTACAAGCACCGCAAGGGTTTCCACCAACGGAACGGGCTATTTACGGTCGGGCTTTGAGTCTTTTGGGCGACCCCCGCCCCGGTGTCGGCACTTGGAAGCACCGCATCGGTCGGCGGGAAATCGAATTACCTCAAATCGAATGGTGCGAAATCCCTGCGCCAAAAGGCGGCAAATTCGTGATGGGTTCTAGCGATTGGAGTGATAATCCACGCCGGGAAGTTGCGTTAGGCTATAGCTTCAAAATGGCGAAATATACTGTTACTTACCAACAATTCCAGACCTTTATAGATTCGGGTGAATATGATACTCTTACGTGGTGGAAGGATTTTCCAAAAGATTATCAACGGCAAAAGATGAGAGAGCAAGAGTTTAAATATGACAACCATCCGCGTGAGAGGGTGACTTGGTTTCAAGCGGTAGCTTTTACCCGTTGGTTAGATGCCAAGTACCGTGAGGCTGGTTTATTGGAGAAGGGGGATGAAATCCGGTTGCCTATCGAAGAGGAATGGGAATATGCGGCGCGAGGTAAGGATGAGCGGAAATACCCTTATTTGGGTGAATTTGATAAGACGAAGGGTAATACCTATGAATCAGGTATTGGAATGACTAGTGCGGTAGGCTCTTTCCCAGACGGAGCATCACCTTTTGGGGTGTTGGATTTGAGTGGGAATGTGTGGGAGTGGTGCTTGAATGAATATTATAATCCTAAAGCATTAATAAACTTTAATAGCACAAATAGTCGTGTGCTGCGCGGCGGTGCGTTCGACGACGATGCCTACGGTGCCGCCTCCGCTTTCCGCAACTACTACGACCCGCGCAGCGACTACTCCCGCTTCGGCTTCCGGGTGGTGGTGTTTCCCCCTATTCGCGCCTCTGATCTCTGAATTCTCTGTACTCTGATCTCTGGCGCCTCTGTTCTCTAAATTGGGGTTTGGGGGTATCCCCCAAAATCGGCGCAGCAGCGCCGCAAAATTTTTTTTGGTGGAAGATCAAGCGACGGAGCGCCATCCCACAGGAGCTGGGTATTGGAAGATCAA
>JACAUC010000331.1 GCA_013390945.1 Candidatus Chloroheliaceae bacterium | reverse complement strand
ATTTTGAGATGATTGGGCGTATGCAATACGCCCCTACTCGAAATTTTGAGATGATACCAACCTAGCACAGTACCAAGTTATTTTACTCTTGCTATTTTAATGGAGCTATCGTTTAGAAGCAAGTACAAATTAACAAATTGGGGGGATTGAGTAATCAATCCCCCCAGCGTTCTGCTTTTTTTAGTCTCCCTTTTGATTTTCTGGAAAGACGATGGCGGCGTTGGTTGCGGGTGGGAGGTAATTACGCGACCGTGCCAAGTCAGTACCCAACAAGCCTAGTAACACCTCATAGCGCGTTCCAGCATTTGTGGGATGGTACTCGAAGCGGTTGCGTTCAAAATACTGTACCAAGAAACCGCCCTCTTGCAAAGGCTCACTAATCGGATAGCCAAAGAGGGCTAGGCCACCATTATTGCGCCAGTAGTTGTAGAAACGATCCGTGAGGGTATGCCTTGTTTCAGGGAAAAAGCGGAGATTAGACGTATTAGGGACGGGTGTGGCAACGGTAAATTCACGTCCCTTGGTTAATTCGCTACCCAGCAAACCTAGCAAGATTTGATTATTACTTCCGGCAAACTCAGGGTGATACTCGAAACGGTTACGTTCAAAGTATTGCACAGTGTAAGTCTTACCGTCGGTGGTACTCACCTCTTGGAACTCTTGGCTGATGGGGAAGCCAAAGATGGACAACCCCCCGTTCCGCTCCCAATAACTTTTGAAGACCCCGCCTAGCGTGTGTCCTACCTCTGGGAAGAAGGTGCGTTCCGGCGTGGAGGCTTGTGGTCCTAAAGGTTGAAAGTAGATCGCATTGGGCGCAAGTAGTGGTGCGGGAGGTATGGGTAAGGGTGTTACGGTTGGGGCGGGTTGAATACCGGGCCATTGGTTAGGCGGTACTGCCCCATCCCCGGCAATAATAGTACTGGAGGCAAAATTGAAGTTAACACTAATCACTTGATCGTAAGCACCCGTAGAATAAATGGTAACAGGGCCAAGCACCCGGTTCTGTTTGGGTAGGACGGCGCGTAAGTAGTAAGTGGCGTAGGCTAAATTCTCAAAGCGGTAGCCCCCCGTGTTAGTATCAAGGTTCTTGACCACGCTGGTATTGCGGTCGCCCATATCAAGGCTTACCACTACGTCGGCTAGGAGAGCGCCCTCGACCCTACCCTGCAAAACGGCTTTACTGTTGGCGTAAACATCCCCGGTTTGAGCTTGCGCGACGGCTCTACCAGCGTTAACTCGCCCAAAGCCATAGTAGGGATCGCGTCCGGTTGCTACCATCCCCGGTACCCGGTCGGCGGTCTGCTGCAAGATAGATTGGGCCTGCTCGCTAGTAAGGTTAGGGTTAACCGACAACATTAAGGAGATCACCCCTGTTACCAACGGAGCGGCAAAACTGGTTCCATTCAGGTAGACATAACTAGTACTAATGACATCGTAAAGACTGGCAGTAGGAGAAGAGGCGGCAGGTGTCACCCCAGTGGTGGGGTCGGGTGTAGGTTTTGGGGGTATAAGCACCCAAGCCAAGACACTGGCACCACCGGCACAAGCATCGGGGTCATTGGGGTCAATCAGGTTTGGATTACACCTAAACGAATCATTTCGGGGGCTTTGGGGCGAGGCACAACTTCCCGTAACGGTCGCCGTTAGTGGAAGTGGTGGCGTATTTGACCGCTCAAAAGGATCAAGGAAACTGCAATAGGTTGTCCAGATTGCTGCGCCCGGCGCAACCACCGAAACATCGGCTCCGAAATTTGAGAAATTGGTAACGCGATCACTGGCATCGGTCGCACCTACCCCAATAACGCCAGAGTAGGCGGCAGGATAGGTGGGGGCCCCAATGGCTTGATTGCCTGCCGCCGCGACGATGATGACACCTTTGTTTTGGGCATAGCGAATGGCTTCGCCCAAGACTTCGGAGCGATTGGAACCGCCGACGCTCAGATTAATAATGCGAGCCTTATTATCGGTAGCATAGGTTATACCGGAGGCCAGAGCGACGGAGTTGCCGCTGCCAGAAGCATCCAGAACTTGAATGGGTAAGAGGAGCGCGTTCCAACTAACCCCGGCCATACCAGACTGATTATTGGTATTAGCCGCAAGCAAGCCTGCGATTGCTGTCCCATGACCGTTAGGATCCCAAGCAGAGTAATAACCTTTATACATATTGGAATCGGGTGGGGTTATATCGAGCGGCGGTGCCCCTGGTACCGGGACAGGGCCAATCAAAGTCCAGCCCGGAGGTGATTCTGGTATTGGGGGTGGTGGCATTGGGGGTAGATTGGTGGTGGGTAGGAGCCTGTTGGTAATGGACTGTAAAAACTGACCGTTTATAGGATCACCCAGAAAAGTACGCGCCCGGTTGGTGATAATGCGGGTGCGGGGAATATCATTATGGTTAATCCTGATACCGCTATCAAGAACCGCGATTAATACATTAGTTCCCGTCGTCACATCCCAAGCACCTTCGGCATTAATTAGCGGGAGACCATACTGGCGACCATCGGTGTAATAAGTGTCATTCACCGTCCGCATAGCTTCCACCTTATAGCTCGGCTCGGCAAACTGAACTTGAGGATCGGCTTTTAGCAGTTTGGTCAAAGTCTTCAGGTCGGCCTGCTCCGAAACTTGGTAGTAAAAGACACCCGGCAACACCCGATCCGCTTCATAGTTAGTCAGACCAAATTCGCGAAATTGGTCTAAGCTGAAATACTTTTCCGGTCGGAGTTCACTATAATTGTAGGAGGCGTTGGCTTCAAGCGCATTTACGTTTGGGCGAAACTTGACGGCTACCAAACCAGAATCTATTTGGTCAGGAGGAGCGTTGTTCTCTTGGGGTACCGGGTTTGAACTTATCGTCTGAGCCTGTAGAGGTAGAGCTGCATTTAGGAGCGAACTCAACAGCAAGGTCAGAATTGTTAGATAGCTCAAGGACCAGCGGCTAAAACGATGAGCTGGCCTGACGGGGGAAAGATTTTTCCAGTCCATAGAAATCTCCAATCTCGGAGTAGTGAGCAATTGAGCTACTTCCCGACTTTTGGGGCATAGTTAACTTACCATAACATAACATTACTTCTACAATGTACATCCAAATGGGCGATTTTGCAAGTAGTATTTTGGGGTAAGTTATAAATCAGACCCCAACAGACCCCGCGCCGCCGCCGAATCACGGGCGAGGAGTGCGCCCGTGATTTCCCAGGGTGTACCACTATTTTCGGGGTGAATCTCCAAGCGGTAACGCTCAAAATATTGTACGCGATAGCCGTTCTCTAATAATTCTTCGCTGAGTGGTAGCCCTAAAATGGCTAGATCCCCGTTAGCTTTCCAGTAGTCGAGGAACTGACCGCGCAGGCTGTGTTTGGTTTCATAAAAGTAGTAAGGTGAGATTAGCTTGCCCTCTGAAAATTGAAGAGCCGGAGGCAGCACGGGCTCAAATGCTTTTCCCGTCAGATTCTTAATTCGTTCACTACCCAACAAGCGCAGTTGAATTTCATCTTTTGTTCCAGCGTATTCGGGATGATATTCAAAAACGGCTCGTTCAAAATATTGGACTTGCCAACCATTTTCAATAAACTCTTCGCTGAGCGGATAGCCAAAGAGGGCTAAATCACCATTATCTAGCCAAAACTTGAGAAACTTATCTTTAACGACTTGGCCTGTAGACGGAAAGAAACGCCGGGTAGCAGTATTGGGTAGTACAAGGGCGTGGGGTTTAAACGCTCCTACCGGGCTACCTCCCTCAAAAGCCTCCTTAACGGCTTGCGTTAAGTCATAATCAAAGGAATACGTCTCGCCATCAAAGCCCCTGATCCGAAAAGTATTAGGGTCTTCGATAATACCGTACTTCTTCGACTCGACTTTTAGCGTATAATCACCGGGGGGTAGGTTGCCAAAAGAGTAGAAGCCGTTAGCAGTGGGTATGCGCGAGTCACCGGGTTCAAGGGTTAGAAGTACATCTAAAGGGTCAAGCCCCATAATAGTACCCTGAATGAGACCGCGCTGGGCGGGATAAAAATCGCCCCGCTGTGCGGCTTGCACCGCTCTGAGTAAATTGAGGCGACCCCAACCTAGCCTTAAATCGTAATTGCCCGTTAGGTTGCTCACCCGTACACTGGGGGTTGCCGTTGCGGTTGTCGCGTTATCGTTAGGCTTGGAACTATCGGCAGTGGCCTCTAAAATATTGCGTATTTGGATATTAGTTAAATTACGGTTGACGGAGAGCATCAGAGCCACGCCACCAGAAACAAAGGGGGCCGCCGAACTGCTACCACTATCGGTAATATAGGCCGGGGAGCCAATCCAAGGGCCGATAATACTGGTGCCCGGTGCGGTGATGGAGAGTTCAGGTCCATAATTTGAAAAAGAAGCCGCCTCGCCCCGTTGGTTAAAGGCTCCCACGCCGATGACACCCTCACAGGCCGCCGGATAGTTGGGCAGGTTATTGCCACTGTTTCCAACCGAGGCCACTAGTACCTCGCCCTGACCGAAGGCCATTTGTACTGCTTCCTCTACCACACGGGAACGATCCGGCCCTCCGACACTGATATTGATAATCTGTGCCTGTTTTTGGGCGGCATAATTAATACCTTGAGCAATCGTAGCATTAGAGCCTACCCCATCAGCGTTCAGTACCTTAATCGGCAAAATCTTTACATTCCAAGCCACTCCCGCCATCCCAATGTTATTATTAGTGTTGGCGGCAGCAATTCCAGCCACATAGGTTCCATGGCCGTTGTTATCAGTTGGGTTGGCGTTGGCAGGCTCCGCCGAAAAATTCATGCCCTTCAAAACTTTATCGGCTAGATCAGGATGAGTGGTCAAAACGCCACTATCTACAATGGCGATTACCACATTATCTGTACCAGTGGTAATATCCCACGTATCCGGTGCTTTGATATAGCGCAAGCCCCATTGCTGCCCTCGGTAGAGGGGGTCATTTGGCTCACGCAAAGCATAGACCGGAAAATTAGGTTCGGCATAGTCAAAAAAGCCACTACCCGCAAATTTGAGGGCGGTGGCACGTGGCTCAAACGAGGTATCGAGCTTTAATAAGTAGGTTCCCCTTTCAGCCATAATCGCATCGGCCATCTCAACTTTATAGCTACGAAAGAATTCGGCTAACTCCGGGAGAGCCTGATAGAGTGCTGGTGCTTCTAGGCTGGCCCCAATTAGGCTCTCCTGAGAAATTAGATTGAAGCTATTAGCTGTAGCGAGGGCTTGATAGAGTGCTGCGCTATAAGCAGATTTGAAGCGTACTATTATTTCGCCCGGTAACGGAGCCGGATTAGGATTATAAGGAGAGGTGGTGGACAATTGTCCCCTCAAAGCCGCCGGTGTGGGTAAGAGTAGCGTGGCAGGCATAGAAAGATTAGCTCCAGCTAGAGAAAGCGGAGTCAAGATTAAGGTTAAAAGAACTAGAAAGAGGGTGAGACTCCTGATCTGCCAGTTATCACGTGTAACCCGGTCTTTAGCCATGCGATAAATTCTCCAGGAGCTAATTTCTGACACTTACCAACAAATATACACATTTTTAGGGCTAGATGCAAGTAGCCAGAAATTGAGCTAAGGCTGTGGCAAAGTCAGAGAGCTATCCAATCTGGCAAGAGTAGTGGTAGGTGAAAATCAACTGGCGGCACA
>JACAUC010000330.1 GCA_013390945.1 Candidatus Chloroheliaceae bacterium | reverse complement strand
TGCCCATTGACAGACGACCGTTTTTTGTGCTATCATACTTACGCACTAATAATTTGAGTGCTTAGTTTTTTAACACAAAAAGAACAGTCCTGATCTACAGGGCTTTTGGATAGAAAAATCCCTTTACTTTACTACTTGGGGGATTTTCGCGGTATACATGCTTCGAGCTAATTCACCTGCTGGTACAGGTGAATTTTACTTTATACTTCTTTTTGCGAAATAATTCCATCGTAAACTAGATTAGCTTTTTAAATTTGACCTTGAATCACATGGTTCACCTCCTAATTTTTCTGTTACTCTGGATTATCTTCCGTTTCCTCTGGAAACAGTGACATTTCTGGTAAGGTCTTTGGTGGCACTTTTTTGCGCTTACGCTTTTGTTCCTCCATTAAAGGCTTAATTGAAGGCTCCGTCGGTAAATCCTCTGGCATTCTACCACCAATCCGTTTTATTGCACCCCGTACTTCCTTACCTACTTGTTGGTGAGTCTCTATCGCTTTGGTCTGACCAATAATGCGTTCTTCTCGAAGCTTATCCCTAGCTTGGGTAATACGGAAATCATTGGCCGCTAATTCAGAGGAACCCATTCGGTCAAGTATATCTTCTTTAGGCGAAATATTCTTGTGATGTTTAATATCTTCTGCACCTAACCCACCATAAAGTCCTCGATAACCGGCATCTTGGAATACTCCAAAATTTTTGGATAGTACTCCGGCATTATAAGCTGCTTGAGATAGATCCTTATTATTTTCGCTTACTCGTTCTCTTAGGCGCAGGCGTTTATCCTGCTCTTCGCGTAACTGCTGTATTTCATATTGTCGGGCGGCAGTAGCGAAATATGTTTGAGCAACGGCGATTTCTATCTTGCGTGGATCTCCATTTTGGGCAATCAAATAACAACTAAAACGACTTAGAATGTAATCTTTGACGTTTTGAACTGACCCTTTGCCCCCCTTGATCGGTTTCGTGGCCTCACGAAAGTGATCGTCAACTATCTGTCCTACCTGTTGACAGGATGTTTTGGCTCGTTTTATGGCTATCTCGAAATTTTCCCATCGCTTATAACCGAGGAGTGGCCCAAGGTCGCGGGCACTCCAAAATTCCGCGCCGTAAGGACTGATTTGTTTGATCGAATCGAAATCCGGGGAGTTTGGTTCTTCACTCACTGACTTGCCCGCCTTTCTCTTCTAATTCTAGGCTGCTTAATTCTTGCTCTAGTTCTGCCAACTTTTCCTTCATTTCTTGCAAGCTTACTTTGATTTTATCCACTGTATCCCTATCTGGCTTACTCTTTACTACCTCTAATGTGTTATCCCAAAATTGGTAAGCTCGTTTGTATACTGCTGGGTTGAATCGTGATATTCCTGCTTTTTTCGAGGTAGTGCCTAGCGAAACATTGGACACAGATTGTGAATTTTCTCGCAATTCGTGGTTTTGGCGCGTTTCGTGATTAATTTCACCAACTGTGACTTCGGTTTCTGACGATGGCTGCATTGCTGCTAGTTTGCCATCCAAACGATCTCGCACATAATCCCGGCTTTTGTTCACCATTTTTGCCAGATCACTAATCGAGTAGTTATATTCATTCTGCAATGCTTGGAAAAATCTCTGTTCATCGCGGGGGTCTAAATCCTGCCTTTGAAGGTTTTCGGACAACATCGCGAGGCGGGCTTCTTTATTTCCCATTTCCCGTACTATCACAGGCACTTCGGTTAGCCCTGCCTTATTAGCAGCCCGGTAGCGGCGTTCCCCAGCAATAATTTCGTAAATTCCCGCTTCCGCTTCTCTGACCAGCAATGGCTCCAGTATGCCGTTATTTTTTATGTCCTCCGTGAGTTCATCCAGTGCTACTTCATCAAAGTATTGTCGTATCTGCTGGAAATTAGGAACCAGTTGGGATAACGGCAATATAATCGCACCTGCAATGGTCTTTTCTTTTAAGCTGGAGGAAGTCGCTGCTGCCGAACGTGTTGTAATCTGATTAAATAAATTTTTTCCTTTACCGTTTGACACGCTTTAACACCTCCTCCGTCAATGCCTGATAATCATGTGCCAGAGCAGAACGTGGACGACTGTTTACAATAGAACGACCTTCTAGCACAGTCCGGTCATTTAAGGCACTGTCCCTTATCGTTTGAGACATTAGGAAATCAGGCCAATCCTGACGGAGTCGTTCTGTCAGATGGACATGGGCAGCTTCGCTGTTATCATAAAGCGTGATAAAAAGGCCAAGTAGTACTAAGCTCGGGTTGAGCTTGCGCTTTACTTTTTGCAGGTTTTCTACCAGAAGTGATAGGCCAAAGACACATAAAGGCTCAGGTTGAACTGGAACCAGCACATAATCTGAGGCTGTCATGGCATTAGTCACCGGCAGGCTAAAGTTGGGCGGCGTATCTATCAGCACAAAATCGTAGTTAGGTTTCACCGAAACCAATTTCTGAGCCAGCACTTGGTCACGTGCTAGTGGTTCCATTGCCAGTTCGATAAAGGCCAAATCTAGGTTAGCTGGGATAAGATCAAGCCCCTCGCTTGTCCGAATAATAATTTCCTCGGCGGTGGTCTCTTCTTCCACCAGAAGAGAGCGCATCGTTTTAGGTAATTCTAGCGGATCAACTCCCAGCGATACGGTAAGATTGGCTTGCTGGTCTACATCTACCAGCAATACTCTGTAACCTTGTCCGGCTAATACTGCACCTAGGTTGAGCGTACTGGTAGTTTTGCCTGTTCCGCCCTTACTCTGGGCCAAACATATTGTTTTAGCCATTATCTCTACTCTCGATTTCCTCTATGCCTGAAGTGGATAACTCTAGGGCCGCCAGTTTTCGTAACGAGTAGCGAATAACCTCTGACTGGCTCATATCTTCCGTTTTACCCAACTTATAACCCAACACCTTGCCCAGATGCTCTATAATCTTTTCATCTTCCTCGGACAATCGAATTGTGGTTTTCTTTTTCTTTGTTACCATCTTACCTTAGCCTGTTTTTGACCTTCTGTTTATATCACTACTTAGTGTACGGCATAGTTAGGGCTTTGTCAATAGCATGTCTCATTTCTACATTTCTATATTAATTTCAGTTTATGCTGGAGTCAAAAATCGGTGCAGCAAGCTTTCACGTGAAACCATTTTGTAGCTTTAGTCGTTATTCCAACACATAACGACGGGAGGGACCGCGTCCGGTGCGCTTGAGGCGACCACGTTCTACCAACACTTCCAAATCGCGGGTAGCTGTGCTTTCGGACACACCCGTCAATTCTTGGTATTCACGGTTGGTTATATACCCATGCTGGCGCATATATTCCAAAGCCCGTTTTTGCCGACCTTCTCGCTCATTTTCGGCTGGCCGTGAAGAAGATAAGGTAGATGGTGCTAGGCTGTTTATTTGGTTTATACCCGGCTGATTAGATTTGACCTTTTCGTCCAGCAAAGGCGGTTGTTCCGATTGCGTTCCTATTCTCGTAAGTGGCTTAGCTAACGGCGAGGGTTGTTTCCAGAACGTAACTACAAACTCTCCGGGTTGACTGAACTCTGGAGCAGGTAGGTTTAAGGCTTGCATCTGGTTGATTATAAAAGGAATGCCTGTACCCACGCGCTCCATATAGTTACCCGGCATATCACGCAATAGACTGGCTATCACCGGGTTGCGTGGTTTAGAGCGGCTCTTGCCCTGCTTGAGTTCTTCCAAGGTCAAGTCTGGAACCAACATACCAGGGCTGTGTATTTCTACCCGATTCGCATAATAAAAGATGCGAATCGCTTCACCACGCAAGCTATAGTCCCGGTGAACTACCGCATTCACCACTGCCTCGCGTAAAGCTTCCAAAGGCAACGCCGCTTCCTCTATACGATGAAACCCTTCTATATGGGCGGCTACAGGAGTATACAACTTCAGGAAAGCGTGAGCTTGGTCAATCTGTTCCAGAATAGTCCCGCTGATAATCCGCCGATCATCATAGCGGCGTACTCCGCTTTCATCTTGGTAGTAGGTACAAATGATCTCAGCCTGCGGATAGAAGTAGCGCGGTGCTTCTCCAAAGAGCAACATTCCGGCATTGGTAGGTCGTGGATTAGTTTTACCATTGGTGGGGTCTACTATAGATGCCACACATTCGAGTAGTTTCAAAAGCTCGATTGGATCACTGATCCGGGATGGTCGTCCGACTACTTCGGCCAGATATTGCAAATAACGCTCTACTTTTTTCAGATCAAGATCGTCCAGCGTAGCCCGTGAATTAACTTGGGTTTCCCAACTGATTAGACCTTGACGGTTTAGGTACTCAGCTACCTGAGCAGTACTCATCGGTCTGGTCAGAGTACCACGTCTCAGCCAGTAAGCACCGCCCGCCTGATAAAGTATGCCTTTGTTAGGCGGAACACGGGCAATCACCAGAGTTTTGCCCTCTACTATCACCAGTTGGGGATCGGGTTCGACTAGCGGTACAGGTGGGTTTACTAGCGATATTCCCTTTATAACTTCATCAATAGTGGCCGCTGGATTTTCAAGACCCTTAATCTTCCAAGTAGCATCTTCTACCCCAAAAATCAGAATACCGCCCAGAGGGGAATTGGCAAAACCACATAACCTTTGGGCCATTTCTGCCGCCCAAGGTGGATTCAGTTTAAATTCGATGGTAGCAGTTTCACCACCTTGAATTAAAACCTTTAGCTCTTCTTCGTTCAATTTAAGACCCCACTTATCCAAATACCGTCATACCGTCAGGCTGATACCGTCATACCTTCTTAAATTATACCATAATACCGTCAGGCTAATACCGTCATACAGTCAGGTCTTATCACTATCTCCCTATAACTTAGAAATCCATTTTCCGAAATAGATTTTCCTGATCACTAAAAATCTGATTTGCCTACTTTTCGGTGGTGTAACCCGTTGAATTAAGTCTCCTACAGGTTCGGCGATTCTTCCATTCGTCCGAAGATTGTTTCCCTACCTCTCTTTCGCTTGATTTTACCTATCCAACTATTGACTCACCATGATAGAATTGTTATATACATAATCACGAAATTAGTGCTACACTCAGAAGCAAAGGAGAACTTTCCCCATGTCAGTACCCAATCCGAATCAGACGCTTTTGTTAGAGCTTGAGTTTGTGCCTATCGAGAAAGAAGACGACGATTTAGAGACCCTTGGAGCGGTTAGAAAAGTTGGTCGTACCGTCCAGCAAGAACTTACCGCCCTCGAAGGTTATACCATCTCTTCTGGTTCGGCAGAAGAAAGTACACGTGGTGCTGATTTCCTCCTTTTTATCGCTCAGACCGCTCAAAATGCAATCGAGAATAAAGAGCTACTGCTCGGTTTATTTGGTTCAGCCACCGCCGCCATTAACGTACTTGGCAAGCAAGGCCGCATCAAAAAGGTGGAGCTGGTGCTGGGCGACGGCAAAACCCTAACCCTAGAAGATACCGACAAAGCCACCGCTCAAAGCTTGATGGAGCAGGTCGAGGCCAAGCATCCGGGAACACTCGATCAGCTTAAATCCGGCTCCACCAAAATGCGGGTGAAAGGCAAAGTTTCCAAGCAGTCCAAAAAATAAACTTGGCCTCGACAAACTGGCTTATGTTACAAAAAATTCAATTTGTAGGGGGGCGTATTGCATACGCCCCATACGCATCAAGCTAACATAATCTCATCAATGTT
>JACAUC010000329.1 GCA_013390945.1 Candidatus Chloroheliaceae bacterium | reverse complement strand
ATTGGTAGGGGTTTATTGCATAAAACCACCACATTTCGGGCGTATCAATTGGTAGAGGTTTATTCCATAAACCCACCCACATTTCGGGCGTATGCAATACGCCCCTACCCCGAATTTTTGAGATGACACCCGATTACTTATATTACCCACCTTACTCTCCCCAATTTCTCCTATTTCAAGTTCCTTTAAAATACCCTGTTATAAAGTGCAACTCCTATACCATTGATCCGTTATTATTTTGGGGATACATTACTAACACTTTTTTGCTATAATCAATTACCATTTTAAGGTAGTTCTTAGGGGTCATAAGTAAGATTTATATTCACCTGCTTTGTGAAAGGTTCCAAGATAGTGACGGTAGAGAGAGAAACCAAAATTGAAGTAGAGGCCAATGCAGAACAAGACCTACCACCTGCCCTACCTGGTCAGCCTAAACGTAGCCGCAGGCATTTCCTGAAGATAGCGGGTGGCATGGCCCTCTTAGGAGCCACCGCTTCCCTACGCTTCCTGCCATTGGACAGCGCCCGTACTTTGGCCCAAACGGGAGATTGGGTTGAACAAAATATTTTTCCGGCCAGTGGTCAATACACTAGCCCGGTGCGACAAATAAATGGCAACTTTAATGCCCTAGCCGCTTATTGGGAAGTGACTAGCGGTGATGGTAGTGCCTTGAATATCCAGATTCGCACCAGCACCGACGGCACAAACTTTGGGGCTTGGACGGAGGCCCACCTTGAAACCCATCAGGCCAGCAAGTCTGGCTCCAACCAAACCCGCCATTACAGCGAACTGCTCTTTTTATCTGGCAGTTATGTACAATACAAACTGGATACCAACGGCGTAGCCCTAAAATTAGTGGGAGTAGCCTTTATTGACAGTATGCAAGGGTCAAGCCTTCCGCTAACTCCAATGATTATGGCTCAGGTTGCCGGAAACGCCCCTAATATTATTAGCCGGGCGCAATGGGGTGCAAACGAAGGCTGGCGTTATGCTAACGGGAAAGAAGTATGGTCCTGCGAATATCGCACCCCCCAAGTTATGATTGTCCACCACAGCGAAACCACCAATACCTACAATGGCGACCCTGCCGTAGACGTGCGCGGTATCTACTACTACCACGCCCTCACCAAAGGTTGGGGCGACATTGGCTATAACTATTTGATAGATTGGAAAGGCAATATTTACGAGGGGCGTTACGGTGGTGACGATGTAGTAGGCGGTCACGCTTACCAATATAATTACGGGAGTATTGGGGTTTGCCTGATTGGTAGTTTTATGGGGGCAGCACCTACCACCGCGCAGACTAATGCCTTGGTGCAGTTATTAAGTTGGAAGGCCCGGGTGAAGAGTATTGATCCTATGGCTAAAATCCATTTTGTAGATCGAGATAACGTCGCCTGCATCTCCGGCCACCGGGACGTGATTGGTACCAGTTGCCCCGGCGATACCATGTACCCCCTCCTGCCCTCGATACGGCAACGAGTGGTGCAAGATTTGGGACTACCCAACCCCGCTGGAGTCTACGGAATACAACTAGTCTCGGTCAAGTTTAGCCCAACCATCCTAACTCCGGGTAATACGCTACGGGTAGATGCCACGATCAAAAATACTGGAACCTTGCCCATCGAAACTCAAGACCCGGCACCGGGTTTTACCTATCAGCAGGGTCAGACTTACGAGACCCTCAACTTTGCCAAGATAAATAATAAATTCCGCTTTGCCGTAGATTATAGTGGCAATAGTGGCGTAAGCCACCCCTATCGCTGGGGCTTTGGCAAAACCCTAGCACCGGGCGAAACTGTCTCCATCACGGGCTATATCAAGCTGACCGGCAAGGCTTCCACTCAATATTGGGGAGGGATTGTACAAGAATATATAAAATATTTTACCGATAATATCGGGCAACAGACCATTGCAGTACAAGAGGGTACGACTGTTATCCCTATTCCAACGCCTAATCCTATTGTACGAGCCACTTCTAAAGCGGCAGATAAAAATATTCGTTATTTCCCGGAAACCGGGCATAATTTGGGCTATGCTTTCCGAAACTATTGGGAAACCAGAGGTGGTTTGGCGATTTTCGGTTTTCCGATAACCGAAGAGTTCCCAGAAAAAAATCCTTCAGATGGCAAAACCTATACCGTCCAATATTTTGAACGCAATCGTTTTGAACTCCACCCCGAAAACGCTGGAACCGCGAACGAGGTGCTGTTAGGTCTGTTGGGAAACCAGCTTACTCAAGGCCGTAATTTCCCTAAAGCGACACCCTTTACCACCAACGCGACCAGCACTTACTTTCCGCAAACGGGCCATTCGCTGAGTAACGTCTTTGCGAAGTACTGGTGGAGCCATGGTGGGTTGGCAATCTTTGGCTACCCGATCAGCGAAGAGTTTCAAGAGCAAAACCCTGACGACGGCAAAACCTATACCGTCCAGTACTTTGAGCGCAATCGTTTTGAATACCATCCCGAAAACCGGAACACGCAGTACGAAGTGTTGCTGGGCCTCTTAGGTAAGCAAGTACTCCGGCAAAAGGGCTGGATTTAAAAATTATGTAGGAGGGAGTTCTATTCCCAACTGGGCATAGCCGCAAAGTAAGAGAGTTTGCTTACCTTGAAGATATAGGCTATTATAAGCCCGTCAAGCATTAAGCAGGTTTAAGCGGTCTTAATCGTACAAATTGGTTTTATTCAAAAAAGTGTGAGGGTTAGAGCTATGTCTGCTCAAACACCTGAAATTTCAGACCAAGAGGCTAAAAAAGTAACCATCGGTTCAGCTAAAGCACCGCCACGCTTTGCTTTTATGGATGCAACCGAGGCCGCCGCTAATTTGCGAACCGACCGCTTGACGGTCTTGAAATATATCCAAGAAGGTAAGTTGCGTACTTTTGGAGGACGCACTGGCAATCCTTTTGTCCGTACTGAAGAAGTGGAACGGTTGGTGAAAGAGCTTTTTCCAGAAGTGGGAGAAGAGGAGACCGTCCCTACCGATCCAAAGGTAGTGCATCGCAACGACCCAGTACGTAAAATAAAATTGCGGATGCAGCAAGATGCCAAATGGCATGAAGTAGATGAAACCGCAATGCAAGCTTGGGCCACCGAATTAGACCCAATCAGTTTTAACCGAATGAGCCAAGTTGCCCGTGACGCTATTAAGCAATTGCAACTGGTAATCAAGGTGCTGGAGGAGGCCGAGGCAACCTCTAAGCTTACCTTACGGTAAGCTTCTCCAAACAGTAAACGTCTCATCTCAATATTTCGTGGTAGGGGTGCATTGCATACGCCCAAAGTGAGGGCAGCCTCCAGAGGGTTTACTCAATAAACCCCTACCGATTGAGATGAGACCAGTAAACCTTACGGTTTTAAAGTGATTTTATTAAATAAAGCGGTAAAATAATAATGGGCAAAGTAATTTCAGCTACCACTCTACGTACTCAGTTGTCTAGTCTCTTGGATGAGTTAAAATGTGGGCAGACTCATTTCATTATCGAGCGTAACAACGAAGCAGTCGGTGTGTTGCTCAGTATGGAAAAATTCCAAGACATTATGCAAACCCTTGAGTTGATTAATAACCTCGAATACTTACCTACCGATGGTTTGGAAGGGGAGTTACTACCAGAGGAACTCAGCCAAGATTTTCCTGAGCCAATGCCCCAACGCCATACAAAAGCTACCTCAACGCGCACTACCACCCGCTCTAACAGCGAATCAATCGAAAGTGTTGCCGCCAAGCTAGGTATTCGTCTAATTAAATAGTAGCAATGTTGCTATTCAAAACCGATAAATTTTGTTCTTTAGTGAAAATGGAGTAGTAAATTATGCAACCTTGGGATTATTTTGTAATGAAGTTTAAGCTAGTAGTCACCGATGATTTTCAAGGTTTTGTCTTAGATACTAATCCCTATTCCGAAGAATGGGTCGAGCAGCAATTCGGGAAAAGCCCGGTTTTTGAATTAGTGGCAAAAAGTATGGGCAAAGATGCTTGGGAATTGGTCAGTTTTACTCAAATGACCCCCAACCTCTTCCAAGTAGTCTTTAAGCGTCCTAAAATATATTAAAGTAGGGGAGATCAGGGGCATCGCCAATTTAAATTTTGAGAAACCAATGCCAAAAATAGAGCCGGGCTATTTTCTGCTAAACGAACTCTTCTTTTCCATTCAAGGTGAAGGGGCTTCTCTCGGTCAGCCCGCTATTTTTATTCGGCTACACTTGTGTAATTTAAAGTGTAGTTGGTGCGATACCAAATATACTTGGGATCCAAATGATCCCGCTTTCAATAATTACAAACAACTAACGCCTAGCGAAATAGTATCACAAATCTCAGTTTACCCTTGCCAACGCCTAGTAATTACCGGCGGTGAACCCTTATTATATTCGCGGCAAATCGAAAGCCTCTTAGAGTTGCTCCCTCCTGAATGGCAAATCGAAATTGAAACCAACGGCACTTTACCCGCCACTCCCTTTATCCGCGAGCGTTGCCAGCTTAATATTTCGCCCAAATTGCCTTCAGCCCATAATCGGGCTAAAACGATTCGTCCCAAAATCTTAGGTCAGCTTGCCCTTGGCAGCAACGCTTGGTTCAAATTCGTAATTGCGGACGAAGCGGATTACACCGCTATGGAGCAGATCATTGAAGCGGCAGACTTGCCCCGTGACCGGATTATCGTGATGCCGGAGGGACAGACGGTAGAGGCACTCCGCGAACATGGGTTGGCGATAGTAGAGCGGGTCAAGGTTTCGGGTTATCGCCTCTTGCCACGCTTGCATGTGTTGATGTACGGAAATAAAAGGGGGATTTAAGTTGGCTGGTTTACGTGCCATCGTCTGTTTTTCGGGGGGTATGGATAGCACTACCCTACTCTACGAAGCCCTAGCCCAGAATTACACGGTTGAAACCCTAACTTTTGACTATAACCAACGCCACCGCATCGAACTAGAATCGGTGCAGATCATTGCCGCCCGGCTAGGCTTGCCCCACAAAATCTTGAAAATTGACCTAACCCAAATCGGCGGTAGTGCCTTAACCGATTTGAAAATTGAGGTTCCAGTTCAGGCCGAACAAGGGCAGGAGATCACGGTGGTTCCTTTGCGTAACACCCTCTTCTGCACCTTGGCAGCAGCCTATGGCGAAACGCAAGCCATTGACGAGATCTTTTATGGCCCGGTAAAAGAGGATTTTGAGGTTTACCGCGATTGTCGCCGTCCCTTCTTTGATAGCCTAGAAGAGAGCCTTAGCCTAGGCTCTAGTTATGAACGCGCGGTAAAAATTCATACGCCTTGGGCCGATAAAACCAAAGCCGAAGTATTGAGGCGTGGCTTTGAATTGGGTGTACCCTATAACTTAACCCACACTTGCTATCTTGGTATGCGTCCCGCCTGTGGCAAGTGCGGATCCTGCCGCGCAAGGCTGGCAGCTTTTGCCGAAATCGGCTTGCGCGACCCCTTGCCTTATCAGACTATGGTCGCAGATCGGGATTAGAAATCCCGCCTACAATGAGACAATTCGGGATTAGAAATCCCGCCTACAATAAGACAATTCGGGATTAGAAATCCCTCCTACAATAAGACAATTCGGGATTAGAAATCCCTCCTACAATGAGCCAACTCGGGATTAGAAATCCCTCCTACAATGAGACAATTCGGGATTAGAAATCCCTCCTACAATGAG
>JACAUC010000033.1 GCA_013390945.1 Candidatus Chloroheliaceae bacterium | reverse complement strand
CCTTCCCGATTACCACCCCGCCCTTCCCGATTACCACCCCGCCCTTCCCGATTACCACTCACCCCTCCCGATTATCTGCCAAATCTATGGAACTTAGAGGCGGTCTGTAACGTATCTTTTGAAGGTAACTATCTATCCACAAGGTTTGTGTCTCTAAAATCTCAAACCCATACTCAGGGTGCAAAACAGGGAGTACTTACAATGATTGTCACTACCGACCGTTTCGCTGGACTAGAGGAGTTTGACCGTCTGCGCGAGAGCGTAGCCAAACGTATGGAAGGGCTGGCCGGACGGCTGGATGCCGAACTAGGCTCCTCGGAGAATAGTGCCGAACTGCGCCGTCAAGCTACTTGGTTGCGCGAAGGAGTCTTTCGGGTATTGGTGATGGGTGATTTTAACCGGGGTAAATCTACGGTGCTAAACGCTTTACTTGGCTCCAATATTTTGCCAATTAACGCTACACCCACCACCGCCGTCATTACGGTGATCCGTTTTGGGCCGGAGCCAAAGGTCTATGTCAAGTTTAGTAACGGACGACCGGATGAAGAGCTAACCTTTGAACAATTCAAAGGAGAATATCAGCTTAGCCTAGACGATGACCGCGATAGTGCTACCAACCGGGTGGCTAAACTAGATCGCTTCAGCGAAGTAGATCGGGCGATAGTCGAATATAATCTCGAATTGTGTCGCTACGATGTGGAATTGGTGGACTCGCCGGGGCTAAACGATCATCCGGCCCGTACTCAACGGGTTATCGAACAACTCAAGCGGACAGACGCGGTGGTCTTTGTTTTCGATGCGATGCACTTTTACACCCAACAAGAGCAAGAATATTTAGATAATCTGGTGCGCCGCCACAATCTAACCAATCTCTTCTTTTTGGTCAATGCTTGGGATAATATCGAGCGTAGTTCGCTTAACCCTGAAGAGGACGAAGCGAAAATCCGGTTACGGATGAAAAAGGAACTTTCAAAATATGTAGCCGACGGCCATTTTGAAGAGCGGGTTTTTGAGGTGAGTGCTTTGCAAGCTCTGACGGCTCGTTGGGACAAAAAGACTCGGCAACCGCGCCCGATACCGGATGAAATTAAACTGGCAAATAGCCATATGGCCGAATTTGAGTGTGAGCTTGATTCTTTCTTGCGTAACGAACGGGGTCGAGTCTTGATAGACCGCTCCTTGCGCTCGGTGGAGTTGGGGTTAGCTCGCGCTCGTGAAGAGATTGCGGCTCGGCTTAGTACTTTAGGCGTAGAGGTGAGCGAATTGGAACGCCGCCTGAGGGCTACCGAGCCGGGCTTTGCTCGTCTGAATCAGATTCGCGATAATTTGTTACGAGCGGTGGAGGGCGTGAGCAAGACCCAACAGAAGTCCATCTACGAAAGTTTACATAGCTTCTTCCGGCGGATGGAGGGCGAATTTACCGAGGATGCCCGACGCTTTATGGACGAATCCGAGGGTGGCGTTCTTAATTTAGCTTCCCTACCGGAAGCACTTTTCGATAGTGAGCGCTTTCGAGCCAAACTAGCGGTTCGTTTTGAGGACGAGGCGGCCCGTTATTTCAATCGTCGCCTGACGGAGTGGAATGTGGAGGCCCAAGCTCAGTTGCGCGAGGTCTTTGAAAAGCTCAAGGATGAGTTGTTGGGCTATGCCGCCGAATATGATGAGACGGTGGAAGCGATTCGACGCGACTTCTTGGGTGGTGCTGCGACCGGCCCTTGGCAGATGGATGCTAGTTCGGTCAGCGATACACTGGAACGCTGGCTCAGTGGTAGTAGCTTCTTCGATTTTGATCCGCAGGGTATGGCAAGCGGTTCGAGCGATGTCTTTGGGGATGTAGTGCGGGTGCTGGCGGTTTATGGCCTTACCTATGCGGTAATTGGTGGGGTAGCCGGGCTGATTGGGTTGGTTCTCTCCACTTCGCTTTTGGGATTGCCCGCCTTGTTGGTCACGGTGGTAGTGGGTGGTTCGCTTGGTTCAAAGGTCTTGACTAGTCGGTTGGTGGATGCCTATAGCGAACATACCCGCAAACAACTGATGCCCTCGGTAGAGGCTAAAGAGAGCGACTTAAAAGCGGCAGTAGGTGAAATCTTTAACCATTTTGGCGAGGAATTGGGCCGGGGAGTGCAGCGCGAAATTGACGACCTGCGGGGCAGTTTTCAGAAGGCCGTCGCACGTAAGCGGGAGTTGGAAGGCAAAGCGGAGCAGGAACGGATACGCCTAGAAGGTTTGCGAGGTGAAGGTGAAGCTCGTCTGAGTGAGATACGGGCCGAAGTAGATGCCTTCTTTAAGTAGGTGGAGCTATACAGCAGGATTTTTACCTAAATTTGACCAAAGGTTAAGGTTCAATGTAATGTTGGTCAACTAAAATAAGGTTTATCTGTTAGTTAGCTCCGAAAACGATTTATCAATTCGAGGAAATTTTTATGGAACAAGTTGTTAGAGATCTTGTAGCTCTGACGGGTTTTTCGGCACAAGATAGCCAAATTTTACGGGAAAATGCCGCCCATCTTCAGCAATGGACGGACGAGTTGACCAAAGTCTTCTATGATACGCTCTATGCCTATCCCCGTACCGCCCAAGTTTTTGTGGATGGTGAACGTCCTCATCGTGAAATTACCCTGCACGACTGGTATTTGGAAGTTATTAGTGGTCAGATCAAGCCGGAGTTCTGGCAACGCCAGTGGTTTGTGGGCCTGATGCACATCAAGCGAGGGGTGGACAATCAATTCCTCTTTGGAATTTTGAGTCGGGTGCAACTGTTTTTTATGGATAAATGTTATCAGGATTTTGATCCAGTGAAGGCCACCCGAGTCTTTGTGGCCTTCAAACGGATGACAGATGTAATTGCAGGTTTGATCGTGGAGAGTTACCGCCAACAATATCTCCATGCGGTTGAACGCGCCTCCGGTATAAACCAAGCCCTAATACATCGGATGGCGGTGGTAGAGACTGTCCGAATGATTGTTGAAATTCGGGGAGAGGAGCAAGGCTCCTCTAGTTAACCAAATTATTTGCTGGCACCCAGTCCTAAGTTTTCCTGATAGCGCCAGCGATAGTAATGCGCTCCAACATTGCCCATCTCTACCCGATTGGCAAGATCATTGTTGGGCGTATAGGTTAGGACTCGGCGTTCAAAAAGTTGTATCAAGACATCTTTCTCTTCGCCTCCTACCACTGTCCGAATCCAGTAGGGTTCGGTAATGGGCAACCCAAAGATATAGGTTGCGTCAGGGGCGAAGACTGCACCCTTTACATAAGCCGAACCGTTCCAGATCTGGCCTTGGCTATTGCCATAGGTCACAAAGACATTGGCAATGTTGTGTTGGGTAGAACTATCATATCCGGTTAGGCGCACATTTGGATCGGGTGACGTAATGTTAGTTATCGTTCCATCTTTATCCATCTTCTGTGTCACCTGTTGGCCGAATTTTGTGCTAACGTGGTTATCATTGTTGAAGGTGGCGACCTTGCCAAAGCTCCGATAAGTGGGGGCCACTTGGTTGGCTCCGTCGGTGTTAGGATCCCCTGCTACTTGCACTTCCGAGGGCTTGCCTTGGGTGTAGTTGTTGACATAATCTCCGTTCTGTTGACGACCTAGCACCAGTTCTTTAACCAAAAGCCCACTAGTGACAAAGCTAAGGTCAGTGCGTTTGGCTTGGGGATTGTTAATCTCTACCCGGGCCTTGTCGAAATATTGGACGATGCGTTGTCCACCACTGGCTTCGGTATAAGCCTCTTTTCCGCTAAAAATCGAGTCTGGCCCCCAAACAAAACCACGCCCTACGTTAGTTTGTTCGGTCAAAAGCTTGTCGGTACGTTCCCACGTCTGTTGAAAGCTGGTATCTCCAAAGGTAGGTGCTGCACTGGTTTCACTGGCTAAGCATGGCAGTATCAGTGTCAAGATGGCAAATAGAAATATGCCCGATCTCCTCATGGTTTCTTAAAACCTCTCTTTTCCTTAAACAGGGTTATTCTATAATTTTGGTCAAACAGTTTACTCTGCCATAATATAACATGAAGAGTAAAAAAATTCATCGGGGTTAACCGACGAATTTTTTACTTGCATTATTTTCGTATGCTAGAAAAATCTTGTGAGATTAATATTTGCCTATGTCGGCACTGACGAATTTATTGCTGAAGGCAATGGTAGAGTCAACCTTGCTCTGAATCAACTTATTGTCCAGCAGGAACTGTTGCGAGGTTTCCCATACTTTGGGGTCGCTGTAGCCAATGGGCTGACCCTTGACGTTTTCGGCTACCATAAACTTGACCGTTTCTTTAAGTACTGCTCGCTGCAATTCGGGGTCTGCGCCCTTTGCGTCGGGTGCAACCTTGACGGTGCTGTCAAAGGCAGCATCCGGGTTGGCGATGGTATCCTTGAGTCCACGTGTTACGGCGCGGGTTATCTTTTGCACTAGTTCAGGGTTAGATTTTATCAAACTTTCCCCAGTAATCAGACCCACCGAGGCCAAGTTGCTAACACTGGAGACCTCGATAATATCGAGGGCGACTCCGGCTTTCTGAAGTTGCACTGGCTCATTCATCGAAAAGACCATCGCTGCGTCTACTTTACCTTGCGTGAGGGCTTCGCGCTGGTTAAAGCCGATCACCTGCTCCTTAATATCTTCTTCGGTAAGTTTAGCGGCGGCCAAAATTGCCTTCAGACCGACGTAGCTAGAACCATATTGGCCGGGAATACCGATAGTCTTGCCCTTCAAGTCGGCCAGTTTGGTAATGCCCTTGCTTTTGGGAGAGGCTAACGCTACCGGATACTTCTGGTACTGTGTGGCGATGTAAGTTACCGGGATACCACCTGCGCGGGCTTGCAGCACTTCATCTCCTCCGGCCAAGGCGAAAGGAATCTTGCCCTGCCCGACTAACGCCATCAAATCGTTAATCGTGCCATATTGGAAGGTAACATCCAAACCCTCGGCAGCAAAGTAGCCTTTATCTTGGGCTACATAGTAGGGTGCGAACTGGACATCCGGGATGTAACTGAGTGCTAGGGTGACTGCCTGCTTACCAGTAGTCGCCCCGGTGGTGGCAGATGTAGTGGTGGTGACCGCCCCTGAGACTGCTGCGGTAGTAGCGGCACTTTTACTAGCCGCTACGGTGGTAGGTGCGGTAGTGTTATCGCCACAGGCTGCCAGGATTGGCAAGAATAGCACCGCTATGATCGCACTGGCTAGGAACTTCTTGAACATCATAAAAACTAATCTCCTCCGTTAAAAATAAAATACTACCAATTTGCAAAACGTTTTTCAACCAGACCCACGAGGCCATAGGCCGCCATCGCAATAGCCGTTAGAGTGAGCAGGGCTACAAAGACTAGAGCGGTATCAAACTGACCGCGCCCTAGGTTGAGCAGGTAGCCCAGCCCTGAATCGGATGAAATAAATTCACCCACCACTGCGCCTGTAATAGCCACCGTGAAACCAATCTTAACCCCGGTTAACATTGTGGGCAGGGCTAGGGGCAGTTCTAGCCACCAAAAAGCCTGCCAGCGTGAGGCTCCACAGACCGAAGCGGCTTCAGTCAAGGATTTGTCTATGCCTTTAAGTCCCGCTACAGCGTTGAGCAGCAGGGGGAAAAAGACGATTAGGGCGCATGTGATTACTTTGGGGGGTAGCCCAAAGCCGAACCAGATTACTAGTAGGGGTGCTATTGCGACTAATGGTATCGCTTGCGTTGCCGCCAAAATGGGGCTAAGTAGGCTGGCTACTAACCGCGAATGGGCGATGGGATAACATAAGAGCCCTACCACTAGCAGAGCCGAGCCAAAGCCTAGGGCTGCTTCTAGCAACGTGGTTTGCATATGTCGCCAGAGTGCCCCGGATTGGGCTACTTCGCCAAATCGTGCCGCTACTTTAATTGGTGTGGGTAGAATATATTCAGGATAAAGTGCTAGGGAGGTCAGGAGTTGCCACAGACCAAGTAGACCTAACAGGGTGAGTGGCGTGGCTGCTTTTGAGAGGTGGTGAGATTTAAGCCAAGTTTTTCTTGGTGTGGCTTGTTTTTCTGGTTCATCCCAGTCGGTTACTACTGGTAGGGTTGGAGTAGAAAGTTTAAAACTTTCGGCGTGGTCTAGCGACCATTCTTCTTCAATAAAATTCATTCGTTTGTTCGCTAACATCTATAGATCCTCAACCTTTGACTAAAAAAAACAATAAAAAAAGGAGCGCAAGGGTAACAGGCTACCTCTCGCGCTCCTCTCAAGTATTTTTACAGCAAAAAGGTGGTCACGTTCAAGCGTTGACCACCTTCAAGGTTTAGAATACAGGGAAAAGAGCAGCATAATGCCGCCGTTACCTTCTTTTATCCGGACTATTACCGTCGGCCTCGGAGTTTCACCGAATCATGCACCCTTGCTCTTAGAAGAGGTTGGGGCTCGCGGGCTATACCGCCGGTCAGGAATTGGCCCCATTTAAAAGGCCGCACCATGCCCTGAAGGTCAGGTTTTCAATATTATTTTTATTCTACCGCCCAAATTGTACCCTTTTTCACAGAGTTTGTCAACCGTTTGGTGGGGTAAATTCACCGTTTCTTATCCATAAATTTACTTTGGACATAAGTTAACTCTTCTTTTTCTTGAGTAGAATGTAATCTTGTTTCTGGTCTAGCACTTCCCATTCTGCTGGGGGCAACTCGTCTATTAGGGGTTTATCATCTGCCGAGCGCAAGTCGGCAAAGATATATTGGGCTGTAAGGGTAGGATGTACCGAGTAGAGGGTTTTATTGCGGAAGAGCCAAAGACCTTGGCGCGGCTTGACCTGAGAAGACCAGAGATTAGTGATGGCTAAGGGCGCATCCGGCGGGATCAATTTTAGGAGTTCTTTACCTGCTTCCCAGCGGGGTTGCTCTTTGCGCGTCAAAATCTTGGCGATTCCGTTGTCGGTGCGGGCAATATCGTCGGGAAGTTTAAGACTACTCAAGCTGAAAATTAGGTTAAAGAGGAGATATATGGCAACGGTAGCTGCCAACACTGCCCCCGGTAGAAAGAGGTTACTCTTGATCCGTCGCAGGAAGCGGAGCGGCTTAGTCTGCCATTTTTCTAGGGTAAAGATAGTAGCTGCCAGCAGCCAAGGGATAATCGAACCTTGATAGTGATAATCATAGGCATTCCACTGCATCGGACGCTTTGAAAGGAGATTGATGGCTAAGAGCGGCAAGGCCATTAGGAGTACTGTTGGGCTACCCAATGGTAAAAAGAGCAAAGGTAGCAATAGTAAGGGGAGGTAGCATAATTTACCTAACAGAGAATTATCCGAAAAGAACTCTACCGGATTAGTAAAGAGTTGGATTAGAGCCGCTTGGGGTGAACCTCCCGCAAAATTTTCAGAAAGGGCAATACTTCCAGTAGAAAGGCCCGGAATAATCACTAGCGTTGCTAGAGTAAACCAGACTGCGCCAAGTATTAATGGGCCGATCACGAAGTGCCAGCCAAAAATTTTAGGCCGCCCCTTGATAAAGCCATAGAGGGCCAACATTATCAGCACTAGCCCATTTTCAGGGCGGCAGGTTAGGGCAAGGGTAGCAAATGCTAGGAAAGGCCAAAAGCGTCCCCGTTCGTAATAGTAGAAGGCGAAGAGCAGAAAGCTCATTGCCATCGGGCGGAAGCGCAACTCGTAGAGGTTGCCGTTTTGTACCCCTAAGAGTAGTAGGTAAGTTAAGGCGAAGAGCAACCCGGCTACCCGGTTTCCTAGTCGGTCACGGGCCAGCCAATAGACCGGAATCGCTCCTAGGGCTACCACCAGCGTCTCTTGGAAAAGTAGAGTCAGGGGCGATTGCACCAACATATAGAGCGGGGTCATCAGTGCCACAATCAGGATAACGTCGGTTCCCAGAAGGGAGTGGCTAAAATCCGTACCCGAAACTTCCAGAAAGCGGCCATGCCCGGTATTCCAAGCGGCCTGTTCGTAGAACGCGAGATCAAAGCCGTTCATAAAGCGTTCTTGGCGTAGCCAATGTAAACCCATTATCGCTCCAACATAGAGAATAATGAGCAACGCTAAGAAGATCGGTACAACATTGAAACGCTGCCCCGGCTGATTTTGTAAATTGAGTTTGGCTGAAATTTTGGTGAGGGTCATTTTTCCAAACATGAATATTAGATGAGCCAACAAAAAAGCTGGCCTAATCTTAACGTTCCAGCTTCAGGCTGTCAAATCGGTTCAAAAAATTTAGGTAGGGGTGTATTGCATACGCCCAATGTGATGCGGGTTTATTCAATAAACCCCTACCTATTGAGAAGATACAAATTTAGCTAGTTATTAAGCCTTTGAAGAAGTTTAGGGCGTTGGTTCGCATTGCTAGTGTCTCTTGATGGGCCGTGTCCGGGAAGATTGTAATTTGAGCTGCGACACCCTCTTCCTTTAAGGCAAGATAAAAACTTTCTGCTCGTTCTAGTCTGCTGCGACCCAAATAGCTGTCCCAAGCGGGGGGTGTCTGTTCAGGGTCATTATCCATAGCACCTACTTCAATCAAAAAATTCACCTTAGCAAAACTCTTCTGATTGAAAGGTTTTCCGGTGTAATTCTTTAAATCACTAACTCCAAAGGGGAAAGGGAGCGGCTGGGTGCTTTTGGAGGCATCATTCTTGTAAGGTAAAGTATAGCTGCCTGCCGAGAGGGTGGCTACTCCAAGCGTTTTGTCCGGGTAGAGCAGAGCGTAGCGATGCGCCAATTGTGCGCCACGTGAGAAGCCATATAACAGCAAGTGGTTATTGAATTGAAGATTTGTGGCTATTTTCAATTCGCCGACCATCTGATTGAGTTGGGTGGCGAGAGCCGGGTCTTCGCTGGCTACTATCTGGGGGTCTTGCCAGTTGGGGTTGTAGTTGAAAGTAGGGGCAAGAAGTATTACGCCATTTTGTTCGGCAAAGCTGATTAGACCTTTACAAATTGCTTCGCCTTTTCCTTGCATCCCATGTAAGGCGATAACCAGTTGGGTATCCTGTGACCGCTTTATCTTTTCAGGGATATAAACCGTTGCCGGGACACCAGCCAGCCACGTTTGCTGAAGTTTTGAGTTAGCTTCTAGTGGGGTTTTACCTGCCGCCAAGGTATTAGGTGCGGTCACATTCGTTGGAGTGGGCATTATTGTGATGGCTGAAGTGGCGGTTGCAGCGGGTAGAGAATTGCTAATCTCTACCGCCAGCCTTGAGACTGGTGTTTTACCGGGGGTTAGAAAATTTATTATGAAAAATACGCTTACAATAACCAAAAACCCTGATATTGTGACGTAGAGCAAATTCTTAGCTGTTTTGTAACCTAACAATGGCACTCTTCTTTCTGGTACAGGAGAGATTCTACTTTTGGGTGGTTTCTGGAGGGCTTCTAAGTTTTAGCACATAGGAATGGTTTAGCTTATAACCACTATTAAAAAATTTATATTAACCTAATATAAAACCAAAATAAATTTTAGCATTAGGTTCCACCAACTATATTATAACTGAGGACCTTGCCGGAGAGTATGAAGGCGATGTGAAGAATTAAAAGAATTAGGAGAACCGATAGACGAAAACCCGCCCCCTTCTATTTGGAGGGCGGGTTTCAGTCTGTCAATTAGAGAATTTAGGATCTAGCTGTTGGGAAATGGCTTTATCACTTGACCTCAAAGCTTTGTAGAATGTGGTCAAAGGTATCGGCATCGGCAAAACCAGCAATGATGAAGCCGTAGTTGCCTTTTGTGACAAAAACACTTTTGTAGATTAGGTTCTCCTCACGTTGGGCGAGGGCTTCAGCAGTTTGAACTTCCACCAGTAAACCATCTTGTCCAGCTATCTTGAGTGGAAGAATTTTACCATCAACGGTAGTACTGCTTCTGGTGGCTAAAAACTCGATGGCACTCATCGGCTCTTCTAGTTCATAGGTCACAATATCCAGCTTGCTGAAATTGTTTGCACCCATCGCGGTCGGAGTCGGTTGGGTTAGGCTCTTTATACTATAACGTCCGCCAGCCATTTCAGGTTGAGCAATAGTGGAGGCAATGGTGGCGACGTTGGAATTTGGAATAGGTGGAACCATCTGCCACTTGGAGGGATAGCTAATCGAATAGCCAAACGTCTCATTCTGGTAGGTGGTATAACTTGCGCTGCTGGCGGTGACTTGTTGCCAATCGGTTAGCAGGCGCGGTAAAATGAGCGCGAAAATTAGCATAGATAGAGCAATTATCGAGAACAAATAAAGATTGGATAACGCCCCATGGTGAGATCTAGTTTTGTGTGCCAGCATAATAATGCTCCCGTCACGTTTATTTAATGTCGGTGTGAATAACGACAAAGTAGGGGATAAAACCCTTGCCCGCATCCGCCGCTTTTTGTTAGACCCGTTGTACTAGTTAGAGTATTTGTAGCTTGACCTGCAATCCCGATGAAGGTTAGAAGAATCTGGTAATACCGATAGAGAGTTTAAAGTACTTATAGTAATTTACGTCAAAAAACACCCTATGTATATGATGTGCGTCACAAAGTTCTCTAAAGAGTTACCGTTGCCATTAGTGCTTCTTTTAAAGAAGACTACACCGCATATAACGTGCCATCAACTAAAAAGTTGTGGATTTAATAACCCACAACTAAAATTAGTACTATAGGACTAGAGCGGATAATACTATTGGGCTACTGAGGAAAATAGACTCGATAGGCGTAAGGTCGGAATAGATCTTCACTTGAAATTTCTTTGCGAAATTCAAGAATAGTGGACTGGGTATTACTGGAAGTTAAGTAAGAAACGAAGGAGCGGGCCAGCGAAACGTCGCGATCTGGGATGCGGATATTATTAGGAATTGAGAGTTCGTAGCCGAGAAAAAGGGCGGGATCGTTTTGTAAGATCACTTTTAATTTACTGGAGGGTTGATTATTTAAGTAGACGTAGCGAGGAACCACTATGTAAGCTCCCCGTATTTCAGCTTCTTTCATCGCAAATTGGGCATCTCCTGCCACTACCCGAAAGCCCGTTCCCCGCTCACTTTCGGCTTCGCGCCCGATTAGCCGCCAAAGTCGATTTTGTACCTCGCGCAGGCCCGTTGCATCTCCCGCCACTATAAAAGGAGTATTATTAAGGGCCATCCATTTAAACGCTTGGGCGACATTGGACTGTTTACCTACTCCGGCGGGATCATTTGTCGGTCCAACCACTACCAAATCGCTCCAGAAAGCCAATTCGCGCTCAGTCATAATATTGTCAAAAGAGGGTGTTGGACTAGGCGAAAGGAGCGGAGTAGGGGCAGTTAGTGGGCTAGAATTAAATTCTGGCTGGTATGACCAAGGTTGGGGCATTGCTCCGGCTAGTTTAAACAGCTTTTCACTCTTACTCAACTCTACTAAGAGTACATCCACTCCGCCATTCATACCATAATCCACCGCTTTGTCTTGGCTTACGGGCAAGAGCTTGATTCGCACATTGTTTGACTGCTCGAAAGCTGGTAACAGGAGTTTCAACAGTCCGCTATTATTTAAATCGTTGGTGGTAGCAATTACCAGCCAACGTTGCTCCTCGGTCTTTTTGTTGAGAGAGCAGGCGGTCAATAAACCCGTCAGCAACAGACCTGTCACCAGAAAAAATAAAACCTCTCCACCTCTTTTGATAAACCCTGCTGGCATTAGTCTTTAGCTCCGTCTTTACATAAAGTTAGCATAATCGTATCTTCAGCCGGGACTATTTTAACACAAAGATTGCATAGGAAAAAAGGGAGAAACCTATTTAAGATTTAGGTTTCAGCTAGTTAGCTTTTTGGTTCATAACTAAACCAAATATCCCTGAATTTTGGCTGGTAGTTCTGCCGAATGGCGGCTACCAGTTCGGGTGACCAGACATCCTCCCGAATACCCTCGCCCGTGAATAGATCGCCCTCCGCTAGGATTAGGCCAAATTCTTTCTTCTGAATCGCTTCTAACAAACCGCTTGAATCGTAACGGCCTTGATGGGCCAAGGCGGTAAGGGTAAAGAGATCATTATAGTAGTAACGGTTGGTGGAACGATTGGTTAGTACTAGCAAACCCGCTTCGCTGGTTAGGATAGGGTCGGGCTGATTGGCGGCATAGAGGACAATCCGCCCCATTTGGCGTTGATAATCGGCCTCACGGGGGCGAAACTCAATTTCGTAACGTTGGGCAGGTATGACACCTGCCTCTACCCATAACCCGCCTATCACTAGCAGGGCCAGCCAACGGGCTTTATGGCGAGGAGGTAGGGCCAACCAGCGACCCAATAGTACACCAGCGGCGGCACAACCAGCGGCTTCGGTTGGCAAAAAGTGGTTGTGATCGGTGCCTACCACGCCCAAACCCAACAATAACGGCAACGAAAAGAGTAGGAACCAGCCTGACAAAGGTACATTTGCCAACCGTTCTAGCCACGAATCTTTGATCGGCCAGCATAAGGTCACTACCAGCAAGAGAAGACTCATTAACATGAGGGCGGCATTTTCCTGCCAGAAGAGTTCAATGTAACGCTCGAAGTTGGAATTGTTGCGACCCAAGTCGTGATAGGGGAAGAGGCGTAGAAAAAATTGGTTAGCGGTGAGCAAATCCAATAACAGAAAAGGTAGACCAATTGTTCCAATTAGGGCTACCAGCCAGACCAAAGTGCGTCGCCAGTTGCGCCTGTTTTGCAGAGCGACAAAGATTAAGGCTGCACCGGGAGCCGCCAACCCGGTATGTTTGGTGTAAAAGGCTAGGGTTAAGGGCAGCAGAGCTAAAAAAGCCTGCCACTGGCGGGGTTTCCTAGCAATTAGCACCAAGCCTGCCATTTGCAGTGCTACCATCAGCATATCGGCCCTTACCCGCACGGCCCAGACGGTTACGGCTGGCATACCTAAAAAGAGTGTCCCTACCGCTAGTCCTGCGACCAACCCTGGCCCTAGATTAAGCCAGCGCAACTTTACAAAACGGGTGGCTCTACTCTCGGCCATTACCAGTAGTACAATAAATAAAGCCGCCATTAGTGCCGCCACTAGCGAGATAATTCGCCCGACCGTAAAACCTGCCGCCGTTCCCTGATCTAGCGGCCAGAGTATCGCCAGCAGATAGTAGTAAAGCGGAGGATAAGGCCCGGAGATGAAAAGGTCAGGACGGAGTGGTACGTAGATTGAGCCACCCGCCCGAATAATGGCCGCTTCACTTAACATCAGTCCTTCGGAACCGGCTTGAAAGTAGGGATAGAGAAGCCAACGGCTTACATTCTCTTGAAAGAAGAGGAGGCGAGGAACCAAAGCCGCCACTAGCATCAGGAGTGCCAGAATTAGCCCAGATATAAAACTCAAACGGCCAATCCAACCAGGTAGCCGTTTTTTTATCAACTGTGCAAATGTTTTGACCGTTTGAGGTTTTTCCAACGATAGTTAGTACCTAGCTTTGGGGAAGCCTATGCTCCTTTTGCCTCCCGCGCCTCGGTCAATTTTTCGGCTAGGGCGCGGGGAGTAGGCAGACGTATCCAGTTAGCATCTGGTTCTTGAGAGCTATAAAAATATTCACCACTGCTAAACTGACCATCTAGCGTAGCAAGTTTGGCCCGAAACCTCAAGGAGCCATAACTCCAGATCACATCCCGCATATTGAATAGTTTATCTTCATCCTGCGAAAGGTCATCCTGCTCAATTTTATCACAAAAATGACGCAAGGCGTTATTCAACACTTTCGCCTGAGGATCTTCTACTGACAAAGGTCCAGTATCATCGAAAGAAAACCTTGACATAGTTAGTTCACCTCCGCGAATTTTGGTTTTTCATAAAAATTTCCTCTCCGCTCTCAATATTATAGCCTGCTTTCGGACAATTTTCAAGATGCTTATCTATCTATCTAGTTTGTAAAAGTTGTCACTATCGCCGCTTCGTGCTATAATAAAGACCTGCGCTTTGTTAAAAGGCGCCTTTTTATGGCTTTTCGTATAAAGCAGAAAAAGCACGCTCTCCGACCGGGCAGTTCGTGTCTTCATTAAATAAAATGAAGATGGCTGACCGGAATGACGGGTGCGGAAGTTTAACGAATTTAGAAAGGAAAATAATGGTTACTACGGTTACTGCAATCGAGGAAGCTCCTCAACCAGCTTCAGCCCCTCGACCGTTAGTGACACTTGAGCCCGGACAGAGCCAAGCGGTTACGATGCGGATTCTCTTGGAAGCAGGTGTTCACTTTGGTCACCAGACCAAACGCTGGAACCCCAAAATGCGGCCCTATATCTTTACTGAGCGCAATGGTATTCATATTGTTGATCTCGCCCAGACGGTGGCCGGGCTGAACTCGGCGGCGGCTTTTGTCAGCGAACTAGCCGCACAGGGCGGACGCTTGATGATGGTCGGTACTAAGAAGCAGGCCCAAGATGTGATTTCAGAGGAAGCCAAACGTTGCGGTCAATTCTACGTCAATAAGCGTTGGCCGGGTGGTCTGCTTACCAACTTTGTTACGATTCGGCAACGTCTCCGCTATTTGGCCGATTTGGAAGCCCGACAAGCCCGGGGCGAAATTGACCAGCTACCTAAGCAGGAAGCTAAGAAATTGACCGAAGAGATGACTAAGTTGAACGATGTCTTAGGTGGTATCAAGCAGATGTATGATCTGCCCAGCGCAATTTTTGTGGTAGACCCCCACAAAGAACGGATTGCAATGGCTGAAGCACTTCGGCTGGAGATTCCGGTGATTGCTATTGCCGATACTAACTGTGACCCGGATGAAGTAGATTATGTCATACCTGGCAATGATGACGCGATTCGTTCAGTGAAGATTGTTACGGCGCGTTTGGCTAGTGCTTTTATTGATGGTATTAACCGACGTGAATCGCAACGGGCCGAGCAGATGGTAAGTGAGCAGGAAGAACGTGGTGGTCGTGATCGTGGCGGAGAACGCGAGGAGCGCGGTGGTCGTGATCGCGGTGGTCGTGGTCGCGGTGGTCGTGATCGCGGGGAGCATCGCGAGGGTGGCGAACGCTAGTTAATTTTGCAGGCATAAATTTAGTAATAAAGTCTTCATTAAGAGGAGAATTAAGGTGGAAATTACGGCTCAGGCGGTGAAAGCACTCCGCGAAGAGACCGGCGCGGGAATAATGGACTGCAAAAACGCGCTCAAAGAGAGTGAAGGGGATGTCAAGAAGGCTAAAGCTTGGCTGGATGCACGTGGACTGCGAAAAGCAGAAAAAGTGACTGGCCGGGAAGCCAAGCAGGGTCTGGTCGAGTCCTACATTCACAATGGACGAGTTGGCGGGATAATTGAGTTGAGTTGTGAAACCGACTTTGTGGCCCGTACCGATGACTTCAAGAAACTAGCAAAGGATATTGCTCAACATCTAGTTGGCGTGGGTGCGGAGTATATCTCGGTAGAGGATGTTCCAGCAGTCGTATTAGAGGACAAGAAAAACGAGTTTGGGGATGGCATTAAGAAGTGGTACGAAGAGACGGTTCTACTAAATCAGCCCTTTATCAAGGATGGTAAAGTAACGATCAACGATTTGATTACTCAGGCTAAGGCCAAACTAGGCGAAAATATCGTCTTGCGTCGTTTCGTCCGGTACGAACTCGGTAAGTAGTTTTAGCAAAATTAAGGCGGATGGGCAACTCTTTTAAGAACGCGCTTGGTGCGACTCTTAAAAAGAGTAGAGCTTTCATCCGCTTTCTTAATATCTTTTTAGAGCTTTTAGGGTATAATAGCCAACAGCGTGAAACAAAATTACTTTAAAAGCGTTGTGCTTAATAAAGCTCTTTAAAGCAGACCCTTACTGGTTTGTGTTGGACTTAATCTTATTTCACCCAAAGGAAGAATAATGCCAGCTCCAGTTTACAAACGAATCTTGCTGAAACTAAGCGGCGAGGCACTAATGGGCGAAGAGGGCTACGGAATTGATCCAAAGGTAGCTCAAAGCCAAGCCCTTAAAATTAAGCAAGTAGTAGAAATGGGCGTACAGGTGGCAATTGTGGTGGGCGGCGGAAATATTTTTAGAGGCTTTGCCGCTAGTGCCCAGGGAATGGATCGCTCTAGTGCCGATTATATGGGTATGCTGGCAACGGTTTTAAATGGCCTCGCCCTTCAGGATGCCCTCGAAGGCAACGGTGTAATGACCCGTGTAATGACGGCGATTGAGATGCACCAAGTAGCCGAGCCGTACATTCGCCGCCGCGCCATTCGCCATCTGGAAAAAGACCGGGTGGTGATTCTAGTGGGCGGTACAGGGCTACCCTATTTTACCACTGATACGGCAGCGGCCCAGCGTTCGATTGAAATCGGCGCAGAGGTAATCCTGATGGAAAAGAATCAGGTGGATGGTGTTTACGATTCAGACCCCCGTAACAACCCAAAAGCAGTCAAGTTTGATACTTTGAGTTATTTAGATGCCCTTACTCTAGGTCTGCGCGTAATGGATACTACGGCATTGGCTCTTTGTATGGAAAATAAGATGCCCATTGTGGTTCTTAATCTGAACGATAACAACCTCGAACGTGTAGTGTCCGGGGAACGAGTAGGTACTTACGTAAGTTAAGCAATCACATAACAGCAGCGCAGCCTGATAGTGCAGAGGCTGGTCTTGCTGTAAATTGCTACAGGAGTTCTTTATGATAGAGGATGTGTTGTCTGAGACCGAAGACAAAATGAAAAAGGCGAATGAAGCCCTAAAACGCGAGTTGGGTAATATCCGCACCGGGCGAGCCTCGCCCGGCTTAATCGAGCGGTTACATGTTGAATATTACGGTACTACCTCGCCGCTCAATCAAATGGCAAGTATTACGGCCCCCGAACCGCGTTTACTGGTGGTTCAGCCATGGGATAAAAATGCCATGGGGCCTATCGAAAAGGCTATCCAAAAGTCGGAGTTGGGACTTAATCCTAACAATGACGGTAAAGTTATTCGGATCGCTATTCCGCCGCTTACCGAACAGCGCCGCAAGGAACTGGTCAAGGTAGTCAAATCTAAGGTGGAAGAGAGCCGCGTCGCTATCCGTAATGTCCGGCGCGATCATCTGAGTGACTTGAAGGAATTGTTACACGAGAAGCTAATCAGTGAAGATGAAGATAAACGCGCCCATGAAAAGATTCAACACCTGACCGACCGCTACACTCAGGAGGCTGAAGCTATCGGTAGCCATAAAGAACAAGAGATTTTAGAGGTATAACGTTAGCATGATCAACTTTAAACGGGCCAGAAATACTGCTAAAGCTGAAGTGAAAGCCCTTGACGAGGCCGATTTGGAAATTGATCCCGACCGTGTACCTTGTCATGTCGCCATTATTATGGACGGCAATGGACGTTGGGCCAAAGAACGTGGTTTGCCCCGACTTGCCGGACATCGCGCTGGAACTGAAAATATCCGGCGCATTGTCGAAAGTTGCATTCGCTATGGCGTAAAACACTTGACACTCTACGCCTTTTCTACCGAGAATTGGAACCGACCAGACGAGGAAGTACGTGGCTTAATGGCAATCTTAGGCGAGGTAATTGAACGTGAAACACCAAAACTCCACGCCGAAGGGGTGCGTATTTGCCATTTAGGACGACTCGATGGTCTCAACCCTGGCCTGTGTAAAGCGATCACCGCTTCAACTCATAAGACCTCTAATAATACCAAGTTGATTCTTAACGTTTGCTATAACTATGGTGGACGACTTGAGATTGTGGATGCAGTACGCCAAATTATTGCCCAAGGTGTACCCTCCGAGCAAATTACCGAAGAATTAATAACCCGCTTTCTCTATTCCACTACTTCGCCCGATCCAGATTTGATTATTCGCACTGCTGGAGAGCAACGCCTTAGTAACTTCCTGATTTGGCAGGCCGCCTATAGTGAATACTGGTTTACTCCGATGTTTTGGCCGGATTTCGGTAAAAATGAGTTTCGCCAAGCCATAATTGATTATGGGCGACGGTTACGCAAGTTTGGCAAAGCTCCCGAACAGATTCTAGGCACAGGGGCATAGCTATAAAGTTCGATTTGAGCATTTTTAGATTATCACTTTTGATGGATCTTTGATTTTTTTGTGGCCTAAAATTTAGGAGGAGAAGCATAATGCCAAGTTTAACTTCTCGTAGGAGAGACTGTTTATCCCCGGACTCTTTCAAAAGGAAATTTCGCTACGTTATCCCGACTCTTTGCTGGTTTTTGCTAAGCAGTTTACTACTTGTAGCTTGCGGCGACCCGACTACTTCGCCTCTGGCTAACTCAACTACCTCTAGCCTCGCTCCTACCATTGGCTCACCTGCTAGTGCTGCCAATCCGGTTACGATTACTTGGTCTTATTGGGGCGATAAAGACGAAACCGCCATTAACTCCAATATTATCAAGGAATTTGAGAAGGGAAATCCCGGTATCAAGATTCAGGTCTTGAACGATTCTTGGGGAAATTATTTTACCAAACTTAAAACCGAATGGGTCGGCGATAAAGCCCCCGATGTGATGTTTTTGAGTTTTATTACCAGTTATGCTAAAGGGGGTCTACTTGAAAACCTAGAGCCTTATCTCGCTAAAGATAAAGCTGGATTAAACCTCGAAGATTTTTACACTCCGCTACTTAATAGTTTCCGCTTTAACGGAGATCTCTATGGCTTACCCCGTGATAATGATACTAAGGTTATCTATGTAAATCTTGATCTTTTGAAGGAGGCCGGGGTTGAGCTTCCCAAAGCAGGCTGGACTTGGCAGGACTTGTTAAATGCCAGTCGCAAGTTGACTCTTCGAGATGCAAACACAGGCAAAATTAGCCGTTATGGGTTTGCCTTTGAGCCTAACCAATGGTGGAAACTATGGGTCTGGCAAAACGGAGGTGAAATTTACAACGAATTTAAATCCCCCCAGCCTCCTACTAAATTATTGCTGAATAGTAAGGAAGCCATAGACGGGGTACAGTTCTTTGCCGATCTAATCAACAAAGAGCAAGTTGCGCCACCACCTGACCAGATGGATAGCAGCGAAAAAATTGCCAAAATGTTTGTGGAGGGTAAAGTAGCCATGACGTTTGGGAACCATGCCTTAGTGCCAACTTATAGCAAAGCAAAAGACCTACATTGGGATGTCGTGCCTTTGCCGCAGGGTAAAAAGTCGGTGAACGTCATAGCTGGGGCGGGCTATACGCTAAACAAAAACTCCCAACATAAGGCCGAAGCTTGGACTTTCCTGAAGTTTCTGAGTAGCGATTTTGGACAGACTCTTTTTTCTAGCACTGGCCTGATGGTTCCTTCTCGCCAGTCAATTCGGGAAGATAATATTTATCTAAAGAGTGTCAAATATAATAGTAGTGTCTTTCTGGATGAAACGGCTAAGGGCCGGGAGTATCCCATATTTCTACGTTCTAATGAAGTGGATAGTTTGATGGATACCGAATTGCTACCGGTCTGGCAAGGAAAGGCTACCGCCGCCAGCGTCTTTGCCCAGCTACCCGCCAAAGTTGAGCCCATCCTTAATAATCCGGGTGGCTAAAAATAGGTTAAAAATGCGTTTTGTTATTTTGGGCGATTTACATTATTCCTTCTATCTCTCGCGCCGCTTGTCTACTCTGCGGGATGAGTTTTATACTCGGCTTTTCGAGCGGGTGGCGGCTATTCAAGCGGATGCGGTCTTCTTTATTGGAGATGTGAGCCATACTAGCCAGACCTCCGAATTGGTCGGATTGCGGGAAATCGCCCACCGCGCCGGAGTCCGTCATTATTACATGGTAAATGGTAATCATGATCTATTTAGGTTGACTCCAGAGAAAGTCGCACAATATAACGATAATCCGCAGCCGAGCTATTTTGCGCTACATTTGGATGAACAAGGTCAAGCCCAACCCTCTGCTCAGCCCAATACCAAATCTTTTCTGGTATTAAATACTGCTCAATATGCCAAGCCGCTAGATACTGCTGGCCTGATTGACCCTAAGCAGTTGGATTGGCTGGCTCAACAGGTTGACCTGTCACAAAGAGATGAGCCACTCTTTGTCTTAGGTCATCATCCCCTCTACAACTTAACCAAGTGGGCCTCACTCGCCCACTTGAGTATTCGTAATAGTTCGGCAGTCTGGGAGGCTTTAGCTCAAAAGAGAGAGGGGGTAGGTTTTTACTTCTGCGGTCACAACCACACCAATAGCCAAGCTCGCCGTGAGAACTGGGTAGCGATCCAAACAGCCGCACCTCTAGTTAGTCTTGGTTTCCGCTTGGTGGAAGTTAAGGAGCAGTGCATAGAGACCAGCCTAATTGAAATTGGGGGGGGCGAAAAAGTAGCGCGAGCGGCTTTGTTGCTTTCAGTTACTCAAGCTAATATTACAAACTTTCTCAGTGGGGAAGTACCGATGGTTGCTCAAAAACCCCTGCGTATTTCATGGTAAAATAGTTTTAGAACGCTTTCTTAAATCTAAACTTGATTAACGTTGCTCAAATCCTCCGCATCTTTCTTGGTAAGATAGGCTCCACCTTCAATTCTCCAATTGACCAAGCGGCATCTCAAGATCTGACTTAAACTTTTTGGAATTGGTGTTAGAGCGAGGTGAAAAATGGCTCTGTTAACCGATAAAAAAACCGCCCAAGCTGTTTATTATAATGGGCTTGATAATAAACGATCCGTCTTTGCGGCGGGTGCTATCGCCGGAATGGTCTTTACCGGGTCTATGTGGCTCTCGTTGGCCCTCGGTTTGGTTCACCGGACGTTGGCTAACCTGATTGCCGATGGCATTGCAGGTTTGGTTCCAGCCAGCTTTACCGAAGGGGTAATTCAGGCTATCGGGCCGCTAGGTAAGGAACTCGTCTTTTATGGGGTCTTGTTGGGGCAGGTCTGGTTTGGCGGACTGCTAGGGCTACTGCTGGTTTGGCTCTGGCCTTGCCTTGAAAATCCCCTGACGCTTTTCCGCAATACTTTCCTCTTGGTGGCGGGATTTTGGCTCCTCTTTATGATAGGGGTACTACCCTTGCTAGATGCTGGCTTCTTGGGCAGTACGCTGGGAAATGACCAGTTTCCGATTTTAGCCTCCTCCTTTGTACTCTTCCTGCTCTATGGTTTGGCTTTCGGTTTTCTCTTCCTCTATCTTGTCCCGGTGGCGGTGGGTAGTGACCTGACTCTAAAGGAGCGAAAGGAAACGCCAATTGAAGAGCAAACCAGTCGCCGCCGCTTTATTGCCTTTGTCAGTACAATTTTTATTGCAGCGGTTGGGGTGGGAATTGGCACAAACCTTTTCAAACCAGCCGATAGCCTTTATCGTACTTCGCTGGGAGACCTGCGCCCGGATGGTACACTTGAGGGCGAAGTAACCCCTACCGAAAAATTCTATCAAGTCTCTAAAAACGCCTTTAACCCTAAAGTGAATGGGTCAGGCTGGAAGCTAGAAGTGAAAGGCTTGGTCAAGAATCCACTCACTTTTGATTATGCCAGAATTAAGCAGTTGCCCAATGAGTTGCGCTATCATACGCTGACTTGTATCAGCAATCCGGTGGGTGGCGGATACATAGGTAACGCACAGTGGCGGGGTACACCCTTGAAGGGTATTTTGGAAGAGGCTGAAGTAAAAGCGGGGGTGCAAAAGGTGGTTTTTACCTGCGCCGATGGCTATACCGATAGCATTGCGTTAAAGGTGGCCCTTGACCCACGCACTCTGCTAGTCTACGAAATGAACAATCAGCCTCTTACCGACGACCATGGCTATCCGGTTCGAGTGCTCATTCCCGACATCTATGGGATGAAAAATGCCAAATGGGTTACAAGTATCACGCTAGTTGATACCGAGTTTGAGGGTTTTTGGCAAAAACAGGGCTGGGATAATCTGGCCCAGATCCAAACTCAGTCGGCACTTACTTTTCCGGCAGATGGCGATCAGCTTAAAGCGGGGCAAGTGGTTACACTGAAGGGTATCGCCTTTGCGGGAGCCAGAGGTCTCAAAAAAGTGGAGGTCAGTAGCGATAATGGCGAAACTTGGCGCGAGGCGATAGTTAAACCCGCCCTTTCAGATACAAGTTGGGCCTTGTGGCGGTTAGAATGGAATGTTCCACCGGGCGGCAATAAGACCTATATCCTGAAGGTACGGGCTACCGATGGTACAGGGCTACTTCAGGATATGCAGGTTAATTCTCCTTTTCCGAAGGGAGCCACTGGTTATCATACCGTCAGCATAAGTGCCAGTTGACCGTTTACCCGATAAAGGTATTCAGTAGGTCAAGGTAATTTCCATCCTTGTAGAGTACATAGACGCGCGGACCGTTGCGGGTGTTAGGATAGAAGAACATCGTGCCATTTGCAAACTTTTGCGAGGCGGCCCCGGCACTGCTGTTCTCAGGCTGAAGCGGACAACCCAACCTGTTACGCACCGTTGGGTTGGTTGCCCAGACCTTATAAAAACCGTTGATCGGTAGAGTGGCACAGCCCGAAGCAAAGGGTGTTGGGGGAGGATCGCTAAAGCGGAAGGTATTGGGAAAGCCTTGCCAAGTGCCACTCTCGCCAGAGCTATAAAAGGCATAAATTTGATCGGCTATTTGGCTGTAGAGCATAAACCCACCGTTGAAAGCCTCATAAGCCAGCGTAGCCAGCTCTTCTGCTTGGGCGGGACAGCCTAACTTTTGGGCTACTTCCCTGTGGGTAGTATAGATCTGTCCAAAGCCGCGCCGGGCAGCAATGCCACAGGGGATTGAAGTGGCGGTAAAAGTAGGGGTTGGGTTAGGAGTGGCGGTAAAGGTAGGGTTAGGAGTAGCGGTAAAAGTAGGAGTTGGGTTAGAGTTAGGCGAAACAGGAGTTATTTGTTCTTGAGGTGGGGCAGTAATTACCAAGTTATTGTTGGGTGCAACGGTTGAGGTAATGACTACCGGATAATTTGGAACAGAGGTGCTAGGAGGTACCACCGCTGTTGTAGGTGTAACCGTATCGGATATAACACTGGTTAGGGACGCTGCCGTTAGCGTAGTGGGGGTGGAGGTTATCTCTTTTATCACTACCACTGGAGTGAAAGTAGGGTTAAGAGACGCTATATTGGTAGGAGTAGAATGGGAACCAGAGAGATTGGTAAAGAGTAGCACAGCCAGAACAATAACTACCGCCAGTAGCCCACCCCCTATTCCGGTCGGGTGCCAAGAATGGGCTTGTGTCAGGGCTGAGCGAATAGAGACAGGGCCACCTTCGCTAAGCCCTGCTTGGGTGGAGGTTCGCTCTTCAGAGGGGCGAGTGGAAATCGGTTGGGGAAGAGTACTATCCGGGGCCAACGGTCTTATTGCTGGGTCATTGATCATTGGCACAGTTCGCAAGGAAGCTGGATTTTCATAACCAGCTAATGCTTGGTGATAACGCCGGGCAAACTCACCCGCGCTAGGCGGACGTTGGGCTGGGTCTTTTGCCATAACTTGCAATAGCACCGCTTCTAGGGCTGGTGGTGCGTCTGGTAGTAGGTGACGCAAAGGCGGTGGCGGAGTGTGAATGTGGGCAAACATCATCTCGGCGAGATTCTGAGCAATAAAAGGTAATTGTCCGGTTAACATTTGGTAGACTACTACTCCTAGCGAATAAACATCACTGACTCGGCTCACTCGTCCGCCAAACTGTTCGGGCGACATATAGGAGGGCGTACCACTAGCGCGAGTGTTGCTAAAACCTTCGGTACTAGCCAGTACTTTTGCCAAACCAAAATCGCCGATAACTACCTGATCCCCGCTGAAGACAAAAATATTCTGCGGTTTTATATCCCGATGAATTACACCCAGATTGTGAGCATAATCCAGACCAGCCGCCATCTGGTCAAGGTAATGCCCGGTCTGCACAAAAGAAAAGCGGCCTGCCACTTTTAGCTTTTGGAGCAATGTTCCCTCGGAGGCGTAGGGCATTACTAGAAAGGCTTCGTCGTCCATTTGCCCAAAATCGTAGACATCTAAAATATTGGAGTGGTGATGGCGGGCGATAAAGCGGGCTTCCGAAAGTAATTCTAGCAGACGTTTCCCCGCCTCGGTGGTACTGGCATTATCATTATCAACGGAGATTTCATCCGGTATAATAACTTTGATTGCTACTTTACGCTGCAAGACTAAGTCTTGGGCCAGATAGACACTGGCAAAACCACCTCTACCTACTCGCCGCTCGACCAAATAACGCTCGCCAATCTTTATACCTGGACTAATCGCCATTTTTGCTACCTACCTAATCTTACGATTCTGTTCTTTTGAATAATGCCCCTACCCTATCTCTTGATTAGCCCAGCTGAAATCATGCGAGACCTCAAAGAGGAGAGCGTGGGAAACTGGTTATAGATTTGCTCGACACGTACCTTGAAACCGATTTGCTCCCCACGAGATTCTGCCAGTTCACGAAGTTTGCTGAGTAGGCTAACTGCCTGATCGTAGCCTTTGCTGTTTTTCTGCTGAATGGCGACCATAACCTCTTTCCAAAGGGTCGGTTCTTGTTGAGCCAACTCTTTAAGTCGTTTAAGGCGAGCTTGCTCAGCTTGCTTTTGCCTCTCCTCGGTCTCTCGTTTAATATTCTCCTGTACTACCGCCAGCAATTGGGCTACCGTGCGAGTCTTACCGGCGGTTGGCGATAGTGGAGCAGCAACGGCAAAGCGTTTACGCAACTCAGTCCTGATATAAAGGCCGATATTAGATTCATCTTGAGCTGCCCGTAACAATAGCCGACGGCACTCTGGTTCGGGTAGGGCCGCAATCCACTGCTCGAACGGCTCTTTAGCTTTGACTACCACTGGACTATTCGCTGTTCCTACCGCTATCCAGAGTGGGTTAATCTCGAAAAATTCGACAAAGGCTTTTAAGGCATCATCTAGGTCTTTTAGGTTAGGTGGTATAGGTGGTTCCGGGGAGCTAAGCTCTAATAGAGCGTAGGCATCATACTCTCCTAAAGTATCATCGTCACTAGCAGTTTCAGCCTCGTCCTTGTCTTCTAAATCTAAATTGCTCCCTGTACCAAATTGCAGTTCACAGACCCGCAGCCAGGCAAAATACAAGGCCCGGTAGTCGCCCTGTAAAATCGCATTACGCAACGGGATCATGCGATCCAAACCCTCTTCACCTTCATCTTCATCCACCCAGCCAGCACTATCTTCGTTGTGGATAGAAATATTGAGAGTAGCGTATTTTGCACTGGTCTCTAGCGTAATGGCACCTTCGATACAATAATGTTCTATCGCTTCGATATTAAGTAGTTGCTTGGGAAAACGGAACATTAACTGCCGTGTTCCCCAATTGGTCAGATAAAGCATCGCATCGAAATATTTTTCCAGCACCGCTTCAGGTGTACCCCGGAAATCCCCATAATTATAGACAAAGACGGCACGGTTCGAGGTTAGGTTGACTCGGCTAGAAAGCTTTTGCAGTTCCACCATTTCGGCTTCGGTTAAACGGCGATCTAGTGCCTGAAATTCGTAATATTGATATTCTGACATAGCCTTTTACTCCCGGTTTCTTTATTTTTATTGTGGTGCTTAATTTAGCAGATCTATTGGATTTTTACAACAAGACGGGCTGTTCCGGGGTTAGCCGCCAAGTTTAGGGCTATTGTAAAGTTTGGAGATGAGTTTAAAAGGTCAAAAAGTAGACAAAAAACCTTTCACGGTTAAAATTGGTTTTCTTAAAACAAGCACCTCTAACCAGAAAGGTTTTTTTATAAGGAACTATAGCCTTGTTATTAAAAGCTTAGGAGTGCGAAGAAGGAACCACCATTCCTTTTTCGGTCAGACCCTCGATTTCGTCTTCCAATCCGGCATAAACCTCTTTGAGAAGTTCTAGCGTCTCCGCATCTACTTCCCAAAAGTTTCGCCCGTTGGCTTCCAACAAACGGCCTACCATTCCCTTGAAGCTATAGGGATTGAGTTTGGTCAGCCGTTCGCGCATTTCGGTATCCTTGACATAAGTATCGCAAACCCCATCATAGACCCAGCCATCCACCGCATCCGCCGTAGCACTCCAACCATAAGTATTGTTGGTGCGTACCTCGATTTCGCGGACACCTTCAAAGCCATATTTGAGCATACTCTCGTACCACTTGGGATTTAAAAGCTTGGTACGCGCCTCTAACTGAATGGCCTCTTCCAACGTTTTGATATTATTGCCCTGAGAAAGACTGCTACTGCTGGCAGAAACGCTATCCGCTACCAAAGAGGGAGGTCGCTTACCTCCGCTCAACTTCTCCACCGTCTTGCTGATACCACCAAGGTATTCATAGTAGTGATCTACATCGGTAAGACCTACTTCGGCACTATCCACATTCTGAAAGGAGAGTTCTACCCGACTCAGAGCCGCTTCCATTACCCGCCGAGCCGAGGCACCATCGGCTTTGAGGCCATAGACAAAACTCTTGCGGGCGAGGAAGACTTCGCTCAGTTCGTTATCCTGCTCCCAGACTCCGTTCTCCACCACAAAATTGACATTAGCCCCATACTGACCGGGCGCATTGCTGAAGACGCGCGAGACTGCTTCGTCAAAAGAACTGCCTTTAGCCATCTCTTCTTGAACGTGTTTGCGAATAAAGTTCTTCTCCAGTGGTTCGTCGGCTTGAGCCGCTAGGCGCACCGCCCGGTCAATCAACTCCATTTGATTAGGGAGCAAATCGCGGAAAATACCACTGACCGTAATGACCACATCTAGGCGTGGACGACCTAATTCTGCCAGAGGTACAAGTCTGGCCCCGTTCACTTTGCCTAGACCATCAAAGGTAGCTCGCGCTCCAATTAAGCCGAGGCATTGAGCCACCCCTTCCCCATCGCTCTTGATATTGTCGCTACCCCACAGTACCATTGCAATTGTTTCAGGATAGGCTCCTGTGGGCAAACCCGCCTCCTTGCCTGCTCGTTCCAGCAGTGCCTTAACACTGCGGTCGGCGTTACGACGTGCGGTAGGGGTGGGAATAAGGCTTGGGTCAAGCGAGTGGATATTGCGCCCGGTAGGTAGCACCTGCGGATTTTGTACCACATTACTCCCCACACTAGGCTCGATATATTCACCTCGTAGTGCCGACAAGATCGCTTCAATTTCGTTATGTTGACCTAAAGCCTGAGCTACTTCCGCGAGGTAGTTCCACACCCGCTCACTTTGAACTAGGGCTACTTGGGCTTGGGCGGTTAGATAGTCTGCTGCTTTGCGGCGAGCCAGCCCCGGATTTTTCGCCAATTCATCCACAAAAATAGTTACCGATTGACGCTGGATTTGGTCTATCTTTTCCCACCTCCCCAACATCTCAAAACCCACCCCATCACCATGGTTGGATGCTGCTCCGCCAGTTGATGTTCCATCACCATGGTTGGATGCTGCTCTGCCAGCTGATGCTCCGCCAGTTGACAAAAACTGCCGCACCTCTTCCAAGTTATAGCCCAAACCTTGCGCGATAAGATCGGTCAGAGCAGGCACATCTTCCTCTTCCTTGCCTCCGGTATTGCGCGAGAAACTGGCAATCGAACTCAAAATATCCACCGTAGCCGCTCTATCCGGGGCTTCATCCAAGATATGCAAGCCCGTCGGAATCAACCGCTCCTCAATTTCCAGCAACTCGGTATAAAGTGCCAATACATAGCCCGGTGGGTCTATTGCCGGGTCTACCTCCGGTTTTAGTGAAAGTGCCTCGGCCTGCTCAATAATAGCCTCTAGTTCGGTCGGTGAACCTTGACCACTTGGTTTATCGCGGTAACGGTTGAGGCTCTCCTTTAACTGGATAAGCTGACGATATAGCCCGGCGGTCTCCATTGGCGGAGAAAGGTAGCTTATCAAGGTAGCAAAACCGCGCCGTTTGGCGATAGTACCTTCGGAGGGATTGTTGACGCAGTAGAGATAGAAATTCGGCAAATCACCTAGTAGACGATTGGGCCAGCACCGTGCGCTCAAGCCGACCTGCTTGCCGGGCATAAACTCCAAGGCTCCGTGTGTGCCGAAATGCAGCACCGCATCAGCATCCCAAATCTTATTTAGATAGGTATAGAAGGCCGCAAAACCATGGTGGGTTCCGACATTGTCGGACATTAGCAGGCGTAGCGGATCATCTTCATAGCCGAAAGTGGGCTGCAACGCTATCAGCAGATTGCCAAACTGCCGCCCTAGGATTTGCAAACCCTCGCTATCGCTCAAGATAGTACCGGGAGGTGGCCCCCAGAAAGGCTCAAGTTCCGACCAGAACGGGAAGAGACGCTGGTAATCTGGCACCGAGACATGGGCGTGTAGGTTGGCATTTGTGCCATAAGTGGCTGAGTTACCCTCCACCAAAGCTTTACGAAGCTCGTCCGCATTAGCTGGTAAATTTTCTACCGTATAGCCCTCGTCTTTTAGCCGTTTCATCAAGTTCCAAGCACTTTCAAAAACCCCTAAGTAAGCCGCCGTACCGACATTGCCTTTGTTGGGAGGGTAGCAAAAGAGAACAAGGCTAATCTTCTTGGCATGGTTGGGTTTATGGTTCAATCGGGCGAGTCGGGCTGCACGTCGGGCGAGATAGCCAATCTCCTCCGGTAATGGCACAATCGTTTTGTCCACCCCACTAGCCGCCGCATCTACCGAGGCAGCGTAGATTCGCGGTTCGCAAGCCCCATCCAGTTCTGGTACTGCTATCTGCATAATAGTCTGGATTGAACTAAGGCCGGTGCGATTGGCTCTCCATTCGCTTTCGGTCTGGAAGAGCAGCGAGATAATTGACCAGATAGGCCGATTTAGCCTTTGCATTTGGAGTATCGCCGCCTTCGCATCATTTTGGGCCGGGCCACCCACCAGCGAAAGACCACTGAGGTTGATAACCAAATCCACTAGAGGTTTTGGGCTGGTTTTTTCTTTGGTGCTTTTCTTCTCCTGCTCATCCTCCAAGAAATAGGCTTCGATAGCTGGTCGCGCATCCAATCCGGCGATAAAGCAAGGCACTACCTCCATGCCTTCGGCTTCCAATTGGCGTACTAACTCTGTAACGTGGCGATGGTTGCCTGCCAAATAGTAAAGCTGAGTCATAATCAGACCGACTCGTCCTACCGGAGTGCGGTTTTTGCGCCGTTGCACCAGCCATTTTTCAAACTCGGCCAAATCTTCCCAATTTTTGCTAGGTACGGCAGGATGAAATAAAGCGAGGCGGGGGTAGATGATAGGGTCTTTGGCTTTGAGCTTTGGCCCCTTATAGGATGGTACATAGCGGTCAATGACAAACTTGAAAAATTCCGCAAAGTTTTCAGGGGAACAATTGAGCCAATAGATCGCTATCAGCATATAGGCGCGTAAATCTTGGGCTTGGCCTGGCACTAATTTCAGTAGGTTGGGCAGAGTACGCATCGCCGTGACCATGCCACTGTTCAGATTTTTCCGGGCTGGCCCATGTGTTTTGGCTTTGGACCGCCGAACTACCTCATCGGGATCAAGTTCAGGAGCCGGGGTAACCATCGGTGACTTTTGGAGTTTAGAGCGGATATTGCCCACCAAATTGCTGATTTTAGCCACTGGCCCTTCCTTGAAAAAGTGAACCAACTTGGTAAATTCAAAATCCCCCATTTTGGTCAGGGTCATCAGCGAGGGCATCGAGTTAACAATAACGATAGCCCGTTCGGGTTTGGTTGGCCCGTACTGCTTGATAAAACGTTCTAGGGGTACAATCTGATCGGCTTGGGTAATCATATTAGCCAAGAAGAAATCGCAGGTCTTAAAGTCGTTCTCAAATTCGACCCACGCGGGTGAACCTTCTGGTAACTGTCGAATTGTCCAGAATTTTAGCTCCAGCTTCAAATTATGCTTTTTTTGAAGTGTGGCGACTGCCTGTTCCACTGCGTTTTGAGTACTATTCTCAATGTGCAGAATGAGAAATTTCACCTCTGACGACCCTCCTTCGTTATGCTTACGTTATGTTTATGACCTACCACCTAAATTTTCCAAATCCTTTAGTTAAGCGAGATTCAACACTTATGATTAGTCAAAACCGACTAACCACTTTGGTTAATTATAAGAGCGATTGAAAGCTAGGTCTGTAGCTTCTGTACTAAAAAAGAGCCTTTTTTGGAAAATTCTGCGCCTTGTCAAACGAATCTGGCTGAAGAGCTAGATTGAGTTTGACCCTCTTCCCTTATCTGGTGGAACTTATAGCCTTTTGGTATTGTAACCTTAACCAAACTTGCGTTCAAACTCAAAAGCTTGTATAATAATTTATTAGGGCTAACACTGGCTAATAAAGTAATAGATAAGCCTTTTAAAAACTAATTTTTAGAAATTAAAAATAACTATCTAAAGGGAACAGCCCCTTAGGGTCAACCCAGAGGTAAGGAAAAACCAAGAGAGAAGGGAGTTAACAGCTTAGAATGGGCGCATTACCCAAGCAGAAGCGGAGTAAAAGTAAACAGGGGCGCAAACGCGCACATCATTTTTTGGTTCCCACCCAATTGGTCGAATGTTCCAATTGTGGTAGTCCACGCCTGCCCCATACCGTATGTGGAAAATGCGGTTTTTACAAAGGCGAGCAAGTAATCCAAGTACGCGAGAAAAATAGCGGAGCGCAGTAAATTTCGCTAAGCTTTGGGGTGCTAGGTTTTAGTTGCCCCAAATATTTAAATTTGAACCAAGCTCATGAGCTTGGTTTCAACTAACTGCTCAATTTAATTTACCCGTAAATGGTTACAAAATAAAATAACAAGGTACTCCTTTCAATATTCGAGGTGACATAACCGGGGTTATCCGCCCAATTGGAAAGTAGTACCAGACTAAGGCTTGAGGAGGAAGAGAGAACTTTGACCGCTACTGCATGGGTATTTCCAGGGCAGGGATCACAGATAGTAGGAATGGGAAAAGCACTGGCTGAAAAATATCCCGAAGTGGCAGAACTTTATGCTGAAGCCGACCGTGTGCTGGGGTTTTCCCTTTCAACGCTTTGTTTTCAAGGACCTGAAGAAGAACTTACCCGTACCGATAACGCGCAACCTGCTATTCTTGTTACCAGCCTAGCTCATCTTGCCGTATTACAACACTACTTTCCTGATAGTCTAGGTGATACTCCACCTCTCTACTTGGCCGGGCATAGCCTTGGTGAGTACACTGCCTTAGTTGCCAGCGGTGCGCTAGATTTCAGCAATGCAGTCAGACTGGTTCACCAACGTGGCCTGCTGATGAATGATGTAAGTAAAGATGACCATGGACAACCCAATACGGGTATGGTAGCCGTACTCGGTGGTAACGATGCACTCTTAGAAGAGTTGACCCGACAGACCGGAACAGAGGTTGCCAATTATAACTCACCGGGCCAAATTGCCATTAGTGGTACTTACGAAGCATTGGCTCGTTTTACCGAGGCTGCCAAAAGTAAAGGCATAAAGCGAGTCATTCCTCTGTCGGTTAGTGCGGCTTTTCATAGCAGCCTGATGCGTCCTATGGCCGAAAAATTGGGCCACATGATTGTTGCTACCGACTTTAAGGCTGCTCATACTCCAGTGGTCTCCAATGTAACCGCCCAATCTTTGCCCCTCAATGATGCTCTAGCCCTCAAGTTGGAACTAACCACCCAGACCTATAGCCCGGTGCGCTGGGTGGAGTCGGTCGTTACTATGTATGCTGGTGGTGCTACCCGGTTTATTGAAATTGGGCCGGGAAAAGTGCTGGCGGGGTTAATCAAACGAATCGAAAAAAGTGCTGAAACACTCAACAGCGAAACTATAATCGGGGCTTAGGGGCCAGAGGTCAGGAGTGGGCCTTTTCTGGCTTACCAAGAACCATCAGACAAGGAGATTGAGGATGAGCCTTGCAGGGAAAGTAGCAATTGTAACAGGAGGCTCGCGTGGTATAGGGCGAGCCACGGTTTTAAAGCTCTCCGCCTTGGGCGCGACGGTAGTAATCAATTATAATAAAAACGAAGCCGAAGCTAAAGCCGTCCTGCAAGCCCTGACGGAGGCTGGCGGTATAGGTCAGACTATTCAAGCCGACATTTCACAACTGGCGGAAGCGCAACGGTTGGTAGATGAGACCGTCAAGTCTTATAGGCGGCTCGATATTTTGGTAAATAACGCTGGAATTACCCGTGACAAGCTTTTGCTACAGATGAATGAAGAGGCTTGGGATGCGGTAATCAATACCAACCTCAAAGGAAGCTATAATTGTTGCAAGGCCGCGATACGTACTATGCTCAAACAACGGGCAGGCCGCATTATTAATCTTACCTCCATTTCGGGGCAGGCTGGAAGCGGCGGACAATCCAACTACAGTGCCGCCAAAGCAGGGCTAATTGGCTTTACCAAAGCCCTAGCTCGCGAAGTAGGTAGTCGTTCGATTACCGTCAACGCTGTCGCCCCCGGCTTCATTGAGACGGATATGACCGCAGTTCTAGCAGAAGAATTTAAACAAAAGGCGTTGGCACAAATTCCGCTGGAACGTTTTGGTAAACCTGAAGAGATCGCAGAGGCAGTCGCTTTTTTAGCCAGTGACGGTGCCGCCTATATCACCGGTCACGTCTTAACCGTAGACGGTGGCATGTATATGATGTAGGCTTAAAACCAATAGCAAGCCTATGTAGGAGGGATTTCTAATCCCGACAGAGGCTAGTGGTATTCTTGTAGGAGGGATTTCTAATCCCGACAGAGGCTAGTGGTATTCTTGTAGGAGGGAT
>JACAUC010000328.1 GCA_013390945.1 Candidatus Chloroheliaceae bacterium | reverse complement strand
TTGCAAATTTCTTAGCCTCTTACCCTCTTCCACAATCTTTGGGTACTGTCAGATAATTCTATAGTATATATAAACGTGAGACCACAAATGTTTTTAGATCAATTTTATCTGTGTTCATCTGTGGTTCTCCGTGTGTATCTGTGTTACTCTCCTAATTCCCCCCTGTGCCGATTAATTCAGGTGGGGCTACATTAGTAGGTGGGGTGGGGTGTTGGAAGTGGCTCCGTACTAGCGGGTATTCTAGTGCGTCGGCGAGGGCCAGCCAACTGGCTTCGATTACATTGGTGCTGCTGCCAACGGTTTGCCAAGTGGTCGGGCCATCGCTGGATGAGATGGTAACTCGGATACTGCTGGCGGTTCCCTCTTCGCTTAGGACGCGCACCTTGTAGTCCACTAGGCGCACTGCATCGAGTTGGGGGTAGAACGAGACCAACGCTTTGCGAATGGCGGCATCAAGGGCGTTAACCGGACCGTTACCATCGGAGACTGTGTGCATGAGTATATCCCCGATTCGCAGCTTGACGGTGGCTTCGCTCAATAGATCCCCGGCGGCACTATTGCGCCGTTCGGCTAGAACCAACAAATCGAGTAGTTCAAAAGGAGCGACATATTCCGGTTGGGTACGCCACATAATAAGTTCAAAACTGGCCTCGGCATTTTCAAACTGGAAGCCCTTATTCTCCAATAGCTTGATCTGTTCGATTACCTCGCGTACCTCGGCATCACCCTTCCGCATTTGCAGGCCAATCTGATAGGCTTTGTGCAAAATATTAGACTGGCCGGATAGCTCCGAAATTAAGACGCGCTGCTGGTTGCCTACATCTTCTGGCACAACATGTTCGTAGGTGCGGCGATCTTTCATTACGGCATCTACGTGGATACCGCCCTTATGGGCAAAGGCACTGCGTCCGACGAACGGCATTTGATTATTATGGGACAGGTTGGCTACTTCTGCTACACAACGTGAAATCTCGGTTAGTTTGGTCAGGTTGCCTTCAGGCAGGCAACGATAGCCCATCTTCAGTTCCAGATTGGCTAAGACCGAACAGAGGTTGACGTTGCCGCAGCGTTCGCCATAGCCGTTGATAGTACCCTGCACTTGGGTGGCTCCAGCGCGGACGGCGGTTAGGGTGTTGGCGCAGGCTAAATCGCCGTCATTATGCACGTGGATACCCAACTTTACCTTGTAGAGGTCGGTAACTTCGGCTCGTACTCGCGCCATAATCTCCGGTATTTCTTCGGTTAGCACTCCGCCGTTGGTGTCGCACAAGACAATCCAGTCTGCTCCGGCTAGGGCGGCTACCCGCAAAGTTTCGAGGGCATATTCCGGGTTGGCTTTGTAGCCATCAAAGAAATGTTCGGCATCGTAGATCATCTCTCGGCCTGCGTCTTTGAAGAAACGGACGCTCTCCCCGATCATTTTGAGGTTTTCATCTAGGGTAGTTCCCAACGCCCGTATAACATGCAAATCCCAAGTTTTGCCAAAAAGGGTGACTGCTGGAGTACGGGCTTCAATCAACAGGCGTAAGTTGGTATCATCTTCTGGTCGAACGTTAGGCTTGCGGGTGCTACTAAAGGCCACGAGTTTAGCCGTCTGTAGCTTTAATTCGCCTGCCGCCGCTCGTGCGAAAAATTCTTCATCTTTGGGGTTACTGCCAGGCCAACCCGCCTCAATATAGGCCACTCCTAAATCATCCAAACGCCTTGCCAAATGAAGTTTATCTTCTACTGAGAAGCTCAATCCTTCGCCCTGCGAACCATCTCGCAAGGTGGTATCATATACCACGATGTTTTGAGCTACACCCTCCGTTGGTTGGTTCATAGTTTTACTTCCTTCCTTCCTTTTAGACCGGAAATTTATCTCCGGTCTATGCTGCTAAAATATATTAAAACATGTTGAATTTATTCCAGCCTATTTCCACAACAATTTAATTGGTTTTAACCCATGCACCAAGCTAAATTTGGATGGTTGGGTGACCTGACCAAAACCTTAACCGTAGACTGGACTAAAAATCCTTAACTTGACGCGCATGGAATAATCAACTGGCGGAACAGCATCCCACATTCTTGACCTTTAACCAAATATTCGGGTAAGGCACGGGTCTGTTGGATGCCGCTCCGTCGGTTGATTGGTCAAGCCTCCACCTCTTCCCCACTATCCCTCCCCATCCGATATTTTATATCATAATTGATGATAAAATCCAATTCCTCCTCCGTGAACCCGTAGTGTTCGGCTAGGACGCGGTCTATCTCGTCTATGATCGGCTTAGATAAACGGGGATAAAATTCATCATATATTACTTTGCCAGTATTCTTATACTGACAATTCTTTCTATTCTTATTCTGAAGTACATCTGACATAAGTTGGTCAGCTAAACCACTTAGAAGAGTTCGGTGTGAAATAGACATTTCATCCAAACCAACTGGAAAAGCATATATCTCATGTCTTCCACAGTGATACCCCTCGAATAAGGTATACCACCACCAAAAGAAGAGATTTGAGTTCAACACCGCTAAAACCACACGCTCATCATTGTGGTTTTTCAAGTAATATGGTTTATAGTCTTCTGATTTCTTTTCTCCATCCACTTCATTCCAAAAATAGGGTGTAAAGTCAAAAGCTTTAACATAGTTATATGGAATCCGATGGACGTAAAAGGAAATCTTTGGGCCACTATTACTATATGGAACTGGCTCTTTCTGTCTTAATTTATTGAGTATAATTTCTGTCACTTGATTATAAAGTTTGGGTATAACAGATAAATTTTGATCGTGGTAAGACCACCAGTAGGATAGATTTTGAAGGAGATGAGGTCTTGCTTCTGGCCCCCAACGCTTATATTTAGTTGAGAATAGTTTGTATGGGCTTGTTTTACCAGATGCCAAAGCAATTGTAAGCCTTTGTTTCGCACCATCAAAAATCTTACTAGGATAAACGTCATATAAGCTTAACCAAGCAGAACGCTGACTCTCAATTATCAACTTCTGTAAAGAATACATTCTCTCAGTAGCCACTAGACTTAAAGGCACAATCATCCCAAATGTCCCGGCGTTGACTAATAAACTCAGTGAGCGTTCTATCACAAACGCATAAATGTTGCCGCAACTCTCTGTTTTATATCCTTGTAGGGTATACTCTTTCTTGACCTTGCTATATTCCACATACGGTGGGTTGCCTATAATCACATCAAAGCCGCCTTGGGCCATAATCCCGTAGAACTCGACAAACCAATGGAAAGGCTGGTGGGAGGTGCGCCACGCTTTTAATGCCGCCTCATATTCGGTCTTTTTGGTTAGGTGGAGCGGGTCAATTCCATATTCTCCGGCGAGGTAGCGGTCTAGTTCGGCTTGCAATTCCGCGATTTGGGTGCGTAACTTCTGCTTCTCTTGGGCTATCGCTAGGGCTACGCTTGCTTTATCTTCACCGACGGCGTGTTGGGTCTGGAAATTACGGAAAACCGTAAAACTACGGTCTACCTCCTGCGCCTTCTGCTCTATTCGGGCTTTGGCTCCATCAAAATCAAACTTGCGATCAATGGCGGCTTTGGCCTCCTCAAAAGTAGCAAAACCTACCAAGGTATTACCGGGCCGAATGTTGAAATCAATATCGGGCAAAGGTTCGACTTGCTCCACCTTCTCTATCTGCGCCACTAGCTTCAAGAAGAGGCGCAACTTGGCAATTTCTACCGCCTCCGCCATAATATCCACCCCATAGAGGTTTTGGATTATGATGGTTTTGAGGATAAAGTAGCGGCGGTTGGGGTGCAGGTCTACCAACCGCAACAACTCTTCAAAACTTTTATATTTGGCTATCCCCTTAGATTTCTCAACCTCGTCCAAAAAGACCTGCATCCGTTCGAGACAAGCTTCATAGAGTGGCTCTAGCAAATTGAGAACCGCAAAGAGAAAGGCCCCGGAGCCACAAGTCGGGTCTAGCACCTTCACCTGAGCAATGACCTGATAGAATGACCAGAGGAAGATTGGATCGCTACAATTCTCAAGCACATCCTGAGCAAATTGGCGAATGTTCAGGTTATAGGTAATCAGGTCATTGATGGCGGTGATTTCACCTACCACCAACTTGCCAAAAACTTCCTCATAACGCTTGCGCCGGGCCACTACTTCGCGCCAAATTTCGGTAGGCAGCGCATAGTCCGACGGAGCAGCTTTGTTCCAATCAGTACGCATGGAAATTTCGGTCAGACCAGCCGCAATCTCAAGCGGTAGCTCTTTTTCAGAGCCATGCTGGAGGGCAGAATAGATGTAACGCTTGGGATTATCGCGGAGCAGTTGCCACGCTGTAACATTGTCGGCCTCTACTCCGGCTTTATCAAAGAGGAAGGGAATTATAGTGTTTTTAGAGATATATTCGGTAATATCCTCTTTGGTGTAATAGGCTCCCATCTGCTTCTGGTTGATATACTTCTCAAAGATGTAGCCCAGCACGTCCGGGTTGATCTCGTTATCGGCTTTGAGGGGACGCTCATCCAAATGCCAGTTATAAGCATCGAAAAAGGTAAAGATCCGCTCGAACGCCTCGTCGGGAATCTGAATGTCGGGGTTATTGCGCTCTAGGTCGTGAAGATCAAAGAGACCGCCATTCAGGTAAGGTACTTTACCCAATAGAGTGGTTAACTCCGGGGAACGGGCTTGCTGTCCCAAGCCTTCATGAAAGAGGCGCAACAAAAATTGGCGGTAGAAGCCATGAAATTTATCAGAGCCATAGCCATGTTGCAGCCGTTGTAAGCGGTTTCGCAGATAGTTGGTATCGCCATCCAAAAAGCCCTTTTTCTGGATGAAATAGATAAACATCAGGCGGTTGAGCATCAGGGAGGCATACCACTCGCGCTCACTTCGGCTGGCCGTCTCTATCGGAATGTTTTGGATATATTTTAGGAAGGCCGCGTGTTCCTTTTGGAACCGCTCATAGAACTTTTTGGTAATGGTTTCGACATCAAAGGCTTTCTTAGCCTTGCCGCGCACCAGCACAATAGTAGCGTTCTCTTCTTCTTCAAGGCTAACCACTAACTCCTGCAACTTCTGAAAGAGGGCTTCACCACTTTGACTGCGGTGGTATTTATGTTCCCGACAGCCATCAGGCTTGCCATTTTCGCGGCGAACCCATTGCCAAATTTGGGTAGTTTGGGCGGTATCAATGAAGATAATCAGGTGTTCATGAACCGCTTTAACTACCTCTAGCTCAAGCTTGCGGCGGGTAGCGTAATCGGGCAGGTGGGGAGTGGTGCAGGTATAGACCACCATCCCGCCTTTTTCGGCAAGGGGGATTAGGCTATAGGTCTGGTCGTCCAGCGTTACCTGCAAGGCTCTGGCTTTATAGATATTCCAGCCCAAATCGTTGATAAAGATGGCCTTCAAATCAATTTCTTGGATTTTGTGGATTACCCGGTCACGCTTTAATGGCATGTTTTGTAAGGCACTTTCTTTATAAAGCGAAATTCTATCTTCTCAATAAGTAGGGGTTTATTGAATAAACCCTCGTCACATTGGGCGTATGCAATACACCCCTACCACCCCTACCCCGAAATTTTGAGACGATACAATTTAGTATCTTCTCAATAAGTAGGGGTTTATTGAATAAACCCGCCTCGCTTTGGGCAATAAACCCTCGTCACATTGGGCGTATGCAATACACCCCTACCACCCCTACCCCG
>JACAUC010000327.1 GCA_013390945.1 Candidatus Chloroheliaceae bacterium | reverse complement strand
GATAATCTAATCCCGATAATCTAATCCCGATAATCTAATCCCGATAATCTAATCCCGATAATCTAATCCTGATAATCTAATCCCGATGCGAGGCTACACGGTGTTATGTAATATTGGAATGGTCACGGTGCAGCGTGTGCCAACGCCTACCTTACTCTCGATTTCTATTTTACCCTTGTGGGTTTCTAGGCTCTTTTTCACGATTACCAGTCCTAAGCCGGTTCCCTGAATATTTGCCACATTGGTAGCCCGGTAAAAGACTTCGTAGAGATGGTTCAACCCCTCCTCTGGTATGCCGATACCCTCGTCCCTAACAACGAAGGTTACCTCCTCTTCGCGGTAGGCTAACTCAAAATGGATGGTGCTTGCGGGAGGCGAGTATTTGACCGCATTGGTCAGCAGGTTGGTCAGAACTTTACGCAACAATTTTTGATCAACCCACACCTCCCTTGGGGCAGGCGGGATGGTCAGGTCAAAGTAATAGCCCGCACCACTTGGACTAAGTTGAATCTCTTCGATTAGCCCCCCACAAAAGTCGGTTAGGTCAAGCGGGGCCGGGTTAAAATCGAGTTTTCCGGCCTCGGATTTGGTAATAAAGAGAACCTCTTCAAGTAGCCCGGTCATGGTTTGTACCGCAGTGTAGATGCGCTGGTAAATCTTCTGCTTGCGCTCATCATCCCAGCGGTGACCGTAGTTTTCGAGGAGTTCTGCCGAAGAATAGATCGTCGTCAGAGGGGTGCGGAAATCGTGGGAGGCCATTGAGATAAAGCTGGACTTGAGATTACTCAATTCCTTCTCCTTTTCAAGAGCTTGGCGAATTTCTTTCTCGGCCCGTAACCTTTCTGAAACGTCTAGGGCCACGCCAATAACGCCGACAACCTGCTCCCCCTCTTCTTTTATGGGTGAGAGCCAGAACTCGTAAGCCTTGTCCTTTATTGGTAAGGTAGTGTTAACCTGCTCCCCTTCCAAGGCACAGTGAATTTTTTCAGCTACATTAGGTGCATCAGAACGTACCTCCCCTAGTAAGTGTCCTATGACTTGGGCTGGTTCGCGCCCATATTCTTGAAACCCCCGGCCCTCGGTAAAAGTGATCACCCCGTTCTTATCGAGGGTAAAGAGCATCATTGGCACATTGGAGACTACCGTCCGCAAGCGCTCTTCGCTCTGGCGCAAGGCTTCCTCCCTTTGCCTCCGGTGAGTAATATTGGTAATAACGCCGATAGAACCTTTAAGTTGGTTCTCCCGGTACATGGGTACGACGGTAGCCATAATATTGAGGATGCGACCCTCGCGGTGAATCATGCGGCCCTCATAGGTATGACCTGTTGTGGTAGAAATACTGCGGCGGTAGTTTTCATTCCGCTGTGCCACATCCTCTGGGTGAACGAACTCGGCGGGGTTTCTACCCAATAACTCTTCGGAGGAGTAGCCTAGCATGTGGGTATAGGCCGGATTTACAAATTGGAGCTGGCCCGCTACATTTGTGGTAACTAAGCCATCCCCCATCGTATTGAGTACCAGTTGGGCAAAGTCGCGCTCCTCTAATAAAACTTGTTCGGTAATTTTACGCTGAATCGCACTGGTAAAGATTTCACCGACTACCCTGAGAAGGGCTATATCATTGGTATACCAAGTCTTTTTAAGTTTAAGGGTGTCAAAGCCTAGATAGCCCACTGGCTTTTTCTCATAAATCATGGGTACAATTAGGACGGATTGGACGGAGTTGATCTCTAGGATTTCCCGGATGTGTTGGGCTTCTTCTGGGAGCAAGTCGAAGTTGGTAATGTGCAAATTCTTAAAGCGGTTGAGATGTTCGATGGCCCAAGAAAAGGAAGCGACCGGCAGGTTTTGGGGTATTTGAGTTTGAGCCTCAATCTTCTCTTCACACCATTTATGGCTATTGTTTAACAAGGTTCTATCTTCGGAAAAGAGGTAGATATAGCTCCGGTCAGCCCCACAGAACTGACCGATAAGGGCCAGTGCCTGATTGATCTCGTCATCTATTTCGCTGGCACTTACGTTAATAAAGCTGGTGGAAATAGAGGCAATTAACTCCTCGAATTTAAGGCGATATTGAAGGGCTTCCTCCGCCAAACGCCGCCCGGTAATGTCGCGGAGCAGACCAGAAGTACCCAAAATATTATTACTTTCATCAAGTATTAGGTGCGCGTAAAGCTCAATCCAACGAAACCGACCATCTTTGGTCAAGTAGCGTATTTGATGCCTACAATAGTCTTTCTTTCTTTCAAGTAGGGGCTTGAAGAGTTCTAGGCTCCGCTCCTGGTCGTCGGGATGAATCTGGTGGCGGAAATCTTCTCCTAAGCTCTCTTCCACCGAAAAACCCGTTATTTCACTCCAAGCCGGGTTGAGAAAAGTCCAGTGACCTTCGGTATCGGTCTGAAAAATCACTTCCTTAATGCTATCTACTACCGAGCGGTATTTGTTTTCGCTTTCGCGTAGGGCTTGTTCGGTCTTTTTGAGGTCGGTGATGTCTGAATTGAGAATCATACCCGCAAAGATTTCGTTTTGGTCGTTCCTAAGCGCGGTTGTTTGGATCTGGTATATCCGCCCCTGCTCAGAGGTCTCAAAGCTTTCTTCAATCCCGGCTAGGGCTTTCTGGTAGTAGGGCAACATCCTATCTCTAAGTCTAGGCGGTATTACTTCATAGAAAGTCTTGCCCTCCACCTCCGCGCTGGAAAAGCCAAAGCGGGATAAACCAGCTCCTCTGGCTACCAGAAAGCGCAGATTATGGTCGAAGAGAAAGACCACACTCTTTGGGAGATGGTTAGCGAGGGCACGGTAGAGTCCTTCGCTGCGCCGCAGGGCTTCCTTCATCTCCTTTTGCCGGGTTATATCCACAAAGGAGGCCACTACTCCGCGCACGGTAGTTTGGTCTGGCTGGAAGAGTGGGGCGGTATTGATGGCGACCCAGTGGGTGGGACGGTTGGGCTGTTCTAACCCCATCACCACTCCAATGCATGGCTCACTGGTCTCTAATGTTACCATCGCCGGATGGGTTACGCCCGGAAAAGGAGTACCATCTTCGTGGATGGCTCCCCAACCAGAATAGTCCGAATTGCGCCCGGTTAGCTCATCTTCGGGAAGTCCTAAGATCTGCCTTGCTTTAGGATTGGAAGCTATGATTGTTCCCTCGCTGTCATGCAGCACCACTCCCTCCGACATCGCATTAACTACACTTTGGTAACGCTCCTCGCTCTCGCGCAGAGCCGCCTCTGTTTGTTTGCGCTCGGTAAGATCACGCACAATCGCCATAACTTCATCTTTGGCACTCACCACGAAACGGGCTTCGTAAAATCTAAGAGTGCCTTCGATCTCAAGCTGGTATTCAAAAATCTGTAATTTGCCAGTTTGAAGGGTTAGCTCGATATACTCCAGCGTCTTTTCGGCTAAGTTGGGCGGCAAGATCTCAGAGACGTTTCGCCCTATGAAATTTTCCCGGTTGACTAATAGCTTATCAGCCAGACTAGCTTTATAATTTACGAAAACCCCGTCGCGATTGAAGCGGAAGAGCATATCTGGCATTGCTTCGATGAGCGCCCGATTGGTAGCCACACTAATAAGCAACGACTCTTCTATGCCCTTACGCCGGGTAATATTACGGAAAGAGAGGCAGACCGCAAAAACTTCACCGGAAAGCGCCCTAATGGGAATATAGGTGAACTCAAACCACCACTCCCGTAAATATATATCTTTGTAGTACCGCTCTTTGGTTAGGATTCTACCCGCCAGAGCTTCCTGAAAGTGAAATTCTTCGTCAAAGTCCGAGATGTTAAAGATTTGAGCCAGTGACCGGACAGATTCTCCTATCACTAGGTCGTAATTCCAAGAGAGCCGGAATATTTCAGTGGCCCGCTGGTTTATGGCTTTAACCCGATAGTCTTGACCGACTAAAATCATGAAGTTGGGGCTGCTATTAAAAATAGCAGCGAAAATGGCTTCTGAATCGGATAGAGTATGTAAATTTAACATTTCATTACTTCCACTAATTTAAATGTAATAAATGATACATTACACATTTAAACTATAAAAATCTGTACAACAACAGTCCTATCACCTTGAATATCTCTAATTTAATTGGAAGTAATTATAAGGCTCTAATCCAGAATAATCAATGAAGCCACTATGTCATCTTCCTAGAAGTTGTATAAAGATTTTGTAAATAAGAAAACAGGGCTAACTTCTGCCAGAGGGTTAAATTGGGATTAGAAATCCCTCCGACAGGGGTAAGTCGGGTAGTCTAACCGGAAATAAATTTCCGGTCTATCAATGAGTGCCATCCTAAAGTGTAAAGCCGTTTGAACCTTGCTTTAGGGGTAAATACCGCGCGTCTTGGTAGCTTCGGCCACCCGGCCTACCGCTAGGATATACGCGGCGGTACGTAGATCCAACTTTTTTTCTTGGGCTACTCTATAAACATCCTTAAAAGCTTTGGTCATTATTTGAAGTAGGCGGGCGTTAGTCTCTTCTTCGTTCCAGAAGAACCTCTGCAAATCTTGTACCCACTCAAAATAGCTGACTGTTACTCCGCCTGCGTTCGCCAAAATATCCGGTATGACAAAAATACCGCGATCAAAGAGTACCCGGTCTGCTTCAGGATTAGTAGGGCCGTTAGCCCCTTCACTGATAATTTTGGCTCTGATGCGGGTAGCATTATCGCCATTGATCTGATTTTCCAGTGCCGCCGGAATGAGAATATCGCAGGGGAGTTCCAGAAGTTCCTGATTGGTCACGTAGTCAGCATTGGGGAAACCCACCAAAGTACCCTGCTTACTACTGTAATCCAATAGTAAGCGTACATCTAGCCCCTTTGGGTTATAGATTCCTCCATTTGCATCGCTGACCGCAACTAGCGTTACCCCGTCTTCGCAGAGGAGCTTAGAGACCACCGAACCTACATTACCAAAACCTTGTACCACCATGGTTGCTTCCCGCAGATTCAGGTTTTGTGTTTGGGCGGCATAGCGAGTGACATACTGTACCCCCCGTCCGGTGGCCTCCTTCCGCCCTTCGGCTCCTCCGATATTCAAAGGCTTACCGGTTACTACGGCGTGGACGCTATAACCTTTGTGGGCCGAATAGGTATCCATAATCCAGGCCATAGTCTGTGGGTTGGTATTCACATCGGGAGCCGGAATATCGGTCTCCGGGCCGATCAAGAGCGAGATTTCGGTGGTATAGCGGCGGGTCAGTTTCTCTAATTCAGCGAGCGAGAGTTTTTGGGGATCTACAATCACCCCGCCTTTAGCACCGCCAAAAGGAATATTGACTGTCGCGCATTTCCAAGTCATCCACATTGCCAGCGCCCGCACCTCATCAATGCTAACTTGGGGATGGTAACGAATCCCCCCTTTGGCCGGGCCACGTGCCAGATTGTGCTGTATCCGGTAGCCAGTAAAGACCTCCACGCTACCGTCGTCCATCCGCACCGGGAAATTTACGGTCAGTTCGCGTTTGGGAGCCATCAAGACCTTACGCAGCCCGGTATCGAGACCAAGATGGTCGGCAGCAATAGTAAATTGCTGCCGGGCAATATCGTAAGAATTTTGAGGTTCGTTTTTGTCTAATAGGTTAGATGTAAGCTGTGTAGTCATCTTTGACTCTCCTCTACCTTGAGTTGTGGTTAAACTAAAGAAAACGTCTCTCTTCTCAAAAATTCGGTGATTGCATCCGCCCAATGGTGGTGGTCGTATGCAATACGCCCCTACCGGAAATATTAACCAATGGTG
>JACAUC010000326.1 GCA_013390945.1 Candidatus Chloroheliaceae bacterium | reverse complement strand
ATATTATAAAAACATCTGTGAAAATCTGTGGTTCTCAGTGTTCATCTGTGTTACTTTCCTAATTGAAGGAGCAATGTGGTGAAACCGATTTATCTACCCCCCAAGCTCAGCAATGCGATTGACCCGCAAGAGTTGAATCAGAAATTACGCTCTGGTGAGGTAAGGCTGGTTTGGAAACTGGTACAAGAAGCACCGACTGAAATCTTAGATACCCTACTTGCTGGTTTGGATCTGGCCCAGCATAGTGCGGCACTAGGCATTGATACTCTACCGGGTCACATAGCGGTGGCGGTAATGATGACACTGGCGAAACCCCGACCTCCTGCTGCGGTAATAACCAAGCCAGTTGTTGTGCCAAAACCAACTCCGGTTAAGGTCAATCAGCCTGAACCTAGTCCGGTGGAAGAGGTAGCAACCCTGAAGAAAATCCTACCAGACCCCGAAAAACCAAAGGCTACACTACTCAAATCAGCCGTACCTTCACCCTCGGCCCTACGTGACGAATTGGAAAGAATGGTATTGTTGGATCTGCTTGGCCCGGCGGGAGGAGCGGAGGAAGAATTAGATGAGCCGAGTGTGCGTGACCGCTATCTGGTGGGTATGTTAGCTCCTCGTCAACAGCAGGTGGAGCCAGAGGAACAGGACGACTTGGCACTACCGGGTAGCGGTGGCGAAGACGGAATCCCTGATAAGGCTGCTACTCAAAATCCGACCCTTTTTCCTTCCTCGTTGGGCCTGAGCTTTAGCGTAGATGGAGCAGCCACCAGACTGAAAATAACCGCGAATTGGGGCCATTACCTGCGTCAAGAGAGCGACACTCTACTTACGACGGCCAATAAGCCCAAACTGATCTGGAAACGGCAACCAGTGAGCGGCGAACTTATCCTTCCCCTGAAGCCGGGGCCAATTAAAGCTTGGTCGCCTGCGCCGGATGAGCAACCGGAGGTAGTGGTCAAAGGGCAGATAAGGCAAGCGGAGCAATGCTGGGTGGTGACTCTCTTTCTGGTAAATGGGCAAGAGGAACCCAAAAGGCGGAGGGATGAAGCTTGGCTCTTCCAGCCCGAATTGGTAGTCGAAACTCCTAACGGGGCCGTTTTCTGGCAGCGTTCCATCGCTCAACTAGCCGCTAAAACCAATACCACTCCTAAAGAACCTGAAGAACGAGCTATCGAAATGCTCTATCGCAAACAGGTAGGTTTTGCGGCGGGTCACGGTATTAGCGTCGAAGCCAAGACCCTGCCGAATGACACCACACGGGCTACTCTTCTCCTTACCAAAGTAGTTCCCGCCTATGAAGTACCGCGTACCGATGCGCCTAACCCCGACGAAATTCAGGGGTTGGCTGGATTGGTACTGGATATGAAAGAGTTGGCCGAAACCCCGGCTCGCGAACTGGCCTCCCGTCTAAACCCGCTTGTGGAGGCTTATGGAACTTGGATTAAAGGGCAAACCGCCCGAATTAAGGCGACTGGTTCAGATTTGACCGCCTATCAGGATGTGGCCTTGCAAGCGATGAAAGATTGCACCCATACCCTAAAGCGCATCCAAGCGGGCATTACGCTGGTTGCCACCAACGCAAAGGCGGCGCAGGCTTTTGCCTTTATGAATAAGGCGATGTGGCAGCAGAGGCTTCATAGCCGTTGGGCTGAAAAAGTTCGACAAGGCCAAGACCAAAAGGCCACGCTTGAAACTCTCGATATTGCCGCTGAGCGAAGCTGGCGACCTTTCCAACTGGCCTTTATCCTGCTCAATCTGCCCTCTTTGGTAGATTTGCACCATTCCGACCGGGCTAAAGCACCGGAAGCGGTGGCCGATCTGCTCTGGTTTCCTACTGGTGGTGGCAAGACCGAAGCCTATCTAGGTCTGACGGCTTTTACCCTAGCTATTCGTCGTTTGCAAGGCGAGATTGAGGGCCGTTCTGGGGAGGATGGTGTAGCCGTAATTATGCGCTATACCCTGCGGTTACTCACCCTGCAACAATTCCAACGGGCGGCGGCTCTCATCTGTGGCTGCGAGGTTATTCGGCGGGAAGACCCTGACAAGTGGGGTAATACGCCCTTCCGGTTGGGCTTGTGGGTAGGCAATCGCACGACCCCCGGCACTATTGAAAAGGCTGCCGAAGCGGTCAAGCAAACCAAGAACGGGGGTTGGGAAGCTAAGGGTAGTGCTGTTGGCGGAGAGGGTAGTCCCAAACAACTCAATAATTGCCCATGGTGTGGTGCAAAAATCGAGATTAAGGTAGATGAGGTACAGGGCCACACCTTGATCTCCTGCGGCGGTTATTGCGAATTTAATCTCAACAATTCGCCCTCGGAAGGGTTGCCCGTGCTGGTGGTAGACGAAGAGATTTATTATCGCCTGCCTTCGCTCCTGATTGCGACGGTAGATAAGTTTGCCCAATTGCCTTGGAATGGGGCCACTCAAATGTTGTTCGGTCAGGTAGATAAAAAGTGTCCGCGTCATGGCTTCCTATCGCCCGACTTGAACCATAGCGATAGACATCCGGCTAAAAATGGTTGGCCTGCGGTAAAAAGCGTAACACATCTCTCGCTGCGTCCGCCCGATTTAATTATTCAAGATGAATTGCATCTGATTTCCGGGCCACTTGGCTCGCTAGTCGGGCTTTACGAGACCATGGTGGATCGGCTTTGTACTTGGGAGGTAAACGGCAAGGAGGTGCGTCCCAAAGTTATCGCCGCTACTGCCACTATTCGCCGGGCTTCCCAACAGGTACAGGCACTCTTTTTGCGTCAGGTAAATATTTTTCCGCCCCAAGGTCTTGATATTGAAGATAACTTCTTCTCGCGGCAGCGCGTACCAGACGAGACGAATCCCGGTCGGCGTTATATTGGCATTTGTGCCAGTGGTCGTCGTCTGAAAGCGGCCTTGATCCGGGTATATGTGGCTCATCTTTCCGCCGCCCAACGTCTGTATGAGCTTTATGGCTCCGCCGCAGATCCTTGGATGACCCTGGTAGGTTACTTCAACTCGATTAATGAATTGGGTGGTATGCGCCGTCTGGTGGAGGATGAGGTACGTTCCCGCCTATTAAAGATGGAAGATCGCAACCTAGCTAAACGCAGGTCTGTCACCTTGAAAGAACTAACCTCCCGGATTAGCTCCCTCGAAATTCCGCAAATCTTGGATCGGCTCGAAAAAGGCTTTGGCCCCCACGCCACCGGAATCAACGAACCCTTAGATGTGTTACTGGCTACCAACATGATTTCGGTGGGGGTAGATGTTAAGCGGCTGGGTTTGATGGTGGTGGCTGGACAGCCTAAGACCACCGCCGAATATATTCAGGCTACTAGCCGGGTAGGACGTACTCATCCCGGTCTGGTCTGTGTGGTCTACAACTGGGCGCGTCCTCGCGATTTGTCGCACTATGAGCAATTTGGGCAATACCATGCCACCTTCTACCAGCACGTTGAAGCCTTGTCGGTGACACCTTTTGCCCCACGTGCGATTGATCGGGGATTGGCGGCACTGCTGGTCAGTTATGTGCGGCTGCTGAATACCGAATTTGCCGAAAATAGCCGGGCCGGAGCAGTTACGGCAAACCATCCCTACTTTAAGTCCGCGATTGAGGAATTGACCGCCCGCGCTGCTCAGGTCAAAGACCAAGAGGCCAGCGCTATGGTCAAAGAGCAATTAGAAGGACTGATCGCCGAATGGGTCTACCAAGCTAAAAGCAACAAGGGGCTGGGTTACAAAATGGTTAAGGATAGCAAAACATTAGGATTGTTAAAAATGCCGGGTAAAGTGCCTTGGGGGCCTTTAACCTTTACCTGTTTGAACTCACTTCGCGACGTAGAGACCTCGATTAATCTAGTGCTGGATAATCGCCCAATGGGTGAAAAGCCGCCCGTGCTGGCGGCTGAGATAGTGCCAGCTAATGTTGAAAGCCCGAACGAAGGAGAGGAAGAGAATTAGATTATGACCACCAATGACACGAATAGTCGTTACCGGGTGGGTCAGTTGAGGCCCAGCCAATTGCTTTTTACCTACGGCATCGGTTCAATAGTAGATTTGCCTAACCTCTCCACGATGGTAATGGGCTTAGAAGATTGGGAGATTACCTACGCCCAAGATAAGGAGATTTATGAACCACGCCTGCTCTATGCAGTACAGGCCAGCCTCGGCAAACAGGTCGCCAAATTGCTTTCTCCTCCGGCTTTAAGCGATCAAACAGGCGGCCTTCCGTTCTCCCCTTTTGATGTAGGAGCCTTGATTGGAGTGCCAGTAGCGGTTTTTCCCCGCTGGATGGTCTGTCCGCAATGCCGCCGCCTAGAAGATATAGATGGTTCCGGCTTATTTCAATTGAAAGCGGAGCCATATAACCCGGATAGGATGCGCTACGTCCATATTAACTGTGGCAAGGCGAAACTTCCTCCGCCTGTATTACCGGCCCGTTTTCTGGTAGCCTGTGAAGCCGGACATTTAGATGATTTCCCGTGGATCTACTTTGTCCACTTTGGGCAACCCCCTTGCCCAAACCCTACTCTTCATCTGCGTGAACTTGGCGTTTCGGGTGAAGCGGCCAGTATCCAGGTAGATTGTACTTGTGGTCAGAAGCGGCGAATGTCTGAGGCGATTGGGCAGGAGGCTAGGAAGAATCTACCAGCCTGTACTGGTCGCCGTCCCCATTTGCGCGATTACGAATCAGGGTGCAAGGCAAAATCATCGAGGACGGTAACGCTGGGTGCTTCTAATAGTTGGTTCCCGGTTCTACTCTCCACGCTCTCTATTCCTAAAGGAGTAGATAACTTGGGCGAGTTAGTGGAGCAACATTGGAACAAGCTGGAAAAAACCATCAACGAACAAAACATCAAACTTCTACGGGATGTGGGTCAACTATTTTTCCCCGTAACCTATACCGATGGCGAAATTTGGGAACGAGTAGCCCAAAGACAAGCCGCTACTTCTTCAGGTGAAGCGGAGCAAACTAAATCCTTCAGCTTGAAAGCCCCGGAATGGCAAGTACTGACGAATCCAAGTTCAGTCACATCCACTCGTGATTTTACCGCTAAGACTGTCACCTCACCAGTGGGCTACGAACATTTAATCAAGCAGGTAGTTTTGGTAGATCGGTTACGGGAAGTGCGGGCGGTAACAGGTTTCACCCGCATCGAGTCACCGGGCGATTTGGCAGAGGATAATCAGGTTGCAGCAGACCATCGCGTCCCGCTCTCGCGCAAAGCACCTAATTGGATACCAGCCTCCGAGGTAAGGGGTGAGGGCATCTTTATCCAATTCGATGAGGCGGTAATTATGCGTTGGTTAGAGGATGAGGCCCGCCAAAAGCACAATCAGGCTTTCTTTGAAGCGCATTGCCGTTGGCGAGAAAGCCGCCATATACCCGACCCCCAAACAGGTTATCCGGGGTTACGTTATGCGCTGTTGCACTCTTTTTCCCACGCTCTAATGCGACAACTAGCCTTAGAATGTGGCTACACTGCTGCCAGTATTCGAGAGCGGATTTATTCTCTGCCCCCGGAAGCAGAACATGGCCCGATGGCAGGAGTGCTGCTCTATACCGCCGCCCCCGATAGCGAAGGTACGCTGGGTGGATTGGTAGCATTAGGAACACCGGAAGAACTCAGCAGGCATCTGGTGGGTGCTTTAGATTCCATAAGGCTGTGTGCTTCCGATCCGCTCTGTGCGGAACATTCCAGTGGTCGGGAGGGTAGCCTCCATTGGGCGGCTTGCCACGCCTGTTTATTTGCGCCCGAAACATCGTGCGAACGGGGTAACAAGTACCTTGACCGCTCCTTGCTGATAGAGACGGTGGATAAAACTAATCTGGCCTTTTTCGATTAACCAAAAATTGCGGTAGCACCCCATTAAGTGGTGAGGGCATTAACCTGCTTTTTAGCTGGTCTTCC
>JACAUC010000325.1 GCA_013390945.1 Candidatus Chloroheliaceae bacterium | reverse complement strand
GGATAGATGATTTCTTGACGTTGGGGCATACTAGCCATCTTCATCCTTCCTTTCTCTCTGGTCTAATTTAGCGGTCTCGGTGGCGGTGTAGGTGCGGTTTAGATCAAGCGGTTCTATAGGTTCGGTTAAAGGTTTTGGCTCACCGTTAGCCTGTAAAGGAGAGCTATCATCAGTGAAGGGCGTGTAGCGGCTGGCGAAGTTGAGATTCAGATTGACCACATCCCAGCGCGAGTCGCGCCCGGTAGTATCAATGGCGGCTTTACGCATAATTATCAAGTCAAGGTCAATTTCGCCATAAAGAATCTCCTCGCGGTCGTAAATTGGCCCAGCAATATAGTCACCAGAGGGATTAATAATGCCACTACCGCCAAAGAAAGTCCAACTCGCGTTGCCAAATTCGGCTTTTGGCCCCAGTTCGGGCGGAATGTACATCGAGGCGGCTACCACAAAAGATTGCCCTTCTAAAGCGTAGGCTCGGATAGCCGCATCAATCACTTTTATATTGGAGCGACCGTTGGCGTAGTTGGGCCAGCCGGGCCAAACCGCGCAATGAATCTCTTCGCCTTGGGCCATCAGCGCATATTTGAAGAGGGGTTGCAGGTGTTCGTAGCAGATCAGTCCACCGATGCGCCCTATGTCGGTTTGGTAGACCGCCTGTAAATCTACGCCATCGCCACGATGCCAAAAGACCTTTTCCCGATTTGAGGGCAGGAGTTTGCGCCGCCGTCCTAGCAGGCGACCATCATCCCCGATAAAGACTTGGGTATTGTAGAGCATACCGTCATAGGGCCGAACCTTTTCGTTGACTCCTAACACCACATAAGCCCGAACTTGCCGGGCCACCGCTGCAATTTGGGCAAGTTCCGGGCCAGGTATTTCTACCGCCTCTTGAGTTAGACGCAACAAATTACGAGGCCACTCATTCGGCTCTTCTAGGTCAATTGACCAATTGGGATACATCGGGATAAACGTTTCGGGAAAGACCACTAGCCTAGCCCCTTGTCCGGCAGCTTGGCGCAATAGGGTACAAACTTTTTCAGTAGTGGCCTGCTTATTTAAAGGTAGGATAGGTGCGGCCTGAACCGCCGCCGCTATAAATTTGCTGAGCCTGCTCTGGTTCATTGCATATTCCTCTACGGCTTCAAATTTTAAGTTAAAGAACGGGTCAGAGTAATCCACAAATTGTGGAAGGTAGGTGGATAAGTCAGATACAAATTGGACAGGAGTAGAAAATGGCATAAACTGGGCCAGCCGTTAGGCTGGCTCTAGTACAAGGAGAGTCTGACCGTATTCCACTGGCTGACCATTTTGGACTAGCACCCGCAGACAACGTCCGGCATGTTCGCTCTGGATCTCATTCATAATCTTCATCGCTTCAATGATACCGATGACTTGGCCCTTTTCGACGGTATCGCCTTCCTTTACAAAAGGCGTAGATTTAGGGTCGGGGGAACGATAGAAAGTACCTACCATTGGAGCGGTTACCTTGTGGAACGTATCTTCCGGGGGTGAGCCGGGATCAGAGATAGGTGCGGTCTCAACGGGAGGCGTATTAGTTGCCGCCGCTACCATCCGAGACGCTTTTGCCCCACGTGCCGGGGCATAATCGGCCCGGACTAGACGGGGAGGCTCGCGTTTAATCAAAACCCGGTAAGGGCCATTTTCAATGTTGATTTCGGTTAGATCACTGACGGCCATAAGGCTAATCAATTCGCGTACTTCATCCGTCAGCAAACTTGGAACCCGCGCAGAAGGAGGAGTAACCGAAGAAGCCGCAGGCTTTTCGTACTCACCCTCGGTAGAACGACGAATGGGCTGACTCGAACCAACGTTAGTAATACGTTTAGGATTGGGACGAGGGTAGCCCTGACCCTCGCCGCGATTACCAGAACGCGATCCTGGTGTAGCCATTAATTTGCACGCTCCACATATTGACCAGTGCGGGTGTCCACTTTAACCTTATCGCCCACGTTAATGAAGAGCGGCACAGTGATAGTGAGGCCCGTATCGGTCTTAGCAGGCTTAGTCGCCCCAGTAGCAGTATTCCCCTTGATGCCAGGCTCAGTTACCTCAATAATCAAGATTACCGCCGGTGGAATTTCAATATCAATCGGTTCGCTGTTGTAGGTCAAAATTTCGACTGTCTCGTTGGGATGGATATAATAATGTATATCGCCAATCTGTTCTTCGGTCAGGGTGGGTTGCTCATAGGTTTCGGTGTTCATAAAATGGAAATTATCACCGTCACGGTAGAGGAACTGCATTACCTCGCGTTCCAACCGCACATCCTGAAATTTAGAGCCCGCCTGAAAAGTGTTGGTCGTAATCGAGCCGGTACGCAGGTTGCGGAAGGTAATTTTGACTTGGGCACTGCCTCGGCCAATCTTCTGATGGTCAAATTCCATAATCTTGAGTAATTGACCGTCGAGGTCAATGGTGGTGCCACGTTTAATTTCACTGGTCGAAAGCATAGAGATGGTTGTCCTCCTAAAGAAAGTAGGTTTAACTCCAAAAGCCGCGCTTATTCGCGGCACTCAATAGTTCATAGCCGTCGGTGGTAACTAAAACTAAGTCTTCAATACGTACACCACCCCAGCCACTTAAATAGATGCCTGGCTCAATACTGTGAACCATATTTGGTTCAAGGGTCTCTTTGTTGCCCTTACGCAACCCGGGCAGTTCATGAACCGCCAAACCTATACCATGTCCGAGACTATGGCTAAACGCCTCTCCATAGCCGTAGCTAGTAATGAGGTCACGCGCGATAGTATCGGCCTCGTCTCCGGTCAAGCCCGGTCGAATCGCTTCAATCGTTTTTAACTGCGCTTCTAGGACAATATTGTAAATTTCCTTAAACTTGGGCGTGGGCGCACCGACACAAACCGTGCGGGTCATATCGCTATTGTAACCTTGGTAACGAGTACCCATGTCAATAACCACCGCCTCGCCCGGCTCAAAGGGTCGTTCGCCCGGTGTAGCATGGGGCTTAGCCCCATTTGGCCCCCCAGCCACAATCGTTTCAAAGGCCAGTGCCTCACCTTGGTAGTCGCGCATACGCCGCTCGATTTCCCAAGCAAGTTGCTTCTCCGTAACGCCCGGCTCTATCAAAGGCTCGATTTCATTAAAGACTTGATCGTTAATGCTGATCGCCCTCCGCAGAGTTGCAATCTCTTCGGCTTCCTTAATCAACCGAAAAGCCTCCACCAAACCCCGGCAGGGTACTAGTTCGGCCTTATCTTCTAAGGCTCGCACGAGACCCAAGTAAGTGTCAAAGATGATGGCATTGGCTTCAAAGCCCACTCGTTTTAGTCCACGCCCCACGATTAGTTCGGCAATCCTCTTTGCAAAGCTGATGCCTTTACCAAACGTAACCACCTCAAAACCCGGTGCTTCTTGTTGGGCCTGCTCCTCGTAAAGTGGACTAGTAATCAAAAAAGCTTCTTGGCTGGTGATAAGCAGAAAACCACTAGTCTCATGAGGCAGCATATCACTAGCACTATAACCACTCAGGTAGCGACGATTGGCAAAATAGCAAACCAGTAGGCCGTCAAAATTCTCCTGTCTAAGCTTGGCCTGTAGTGCCGCTACTCGCCCGGCGGTTTTTACTTTTTGCTCTCCCAAGTCTACCATTTTTTGCATCTTCACAAAATTCTTGAATAGCCAGAGACCAAACTTACTCAGATCAAATCTAGCAAAGCCTCTAGTCCCAGCAAATAACCTTTAGGGCCAAAGCCCGTGATTTGACCACGTGCGATAGGTGCAATATAAGAATGATGGCGAAACTCTTCACGAGCATAAATATTGGAAAGATGCACCTCAATGATAGGAACGCCGTCCAAGGCCGCCAAGCAGTCACGCAACGCAATACTAGAGTGAGTCAATGCCCCCGGATTTATAATTATACCACAAGTCTGCTTGCGTCGTGCTTGGATAAAGTCAATCAAGTGACCCTCGTGGTTGCTCTGAAAATCCTCCACCTCTAATCCCCGGTCGGCTTGGGCCACTCGTTGGCGTACCAGTGCGATAATTTCGGGTAGGGTGGTCTGCCCATAAATTTCAGGCTGGCGTTCGCCTAGCAAATTTAGGTTAGGGCCGTTAAGCAGCAATATTTTCTTAGGTTTATCCGCAGTGGTGATTGGCATATTTTATTCTCCTAAAATGTTGCATAATTTGGGATTGTGCTATAATTTCTATGGTGGTAATTATAACGTAGTTTGGTTAGTAGCGGGATGGGGTGACAGAAGAGGATTGGGTGACAAATCGGGATTAGATACAAGCGGCGGGAGGAGACGAAGGAGAGGTTTGAAAAGCGTAAAAATTGAAGCAGAAGCATCGGCTACCGGGCGCAAAAGAAAGCCACGTCGCCTCCTGATTCTGCTCCTGATGGTGGTGTTGCTCCTTCTCTCGCCTTTCCTTATTGTCCAATGTATTAGTTTGACCCAAGAACCCTTGATCTATACGGCGGTTCAGGATACTCCACCACGTCCAGTCGCGCTTGTCTTTGGAGCCGGGCTTAATCGCGACGGTTCGCCTAGTTGGATGTTGGCCGACCGACTGGATGCTGCTATCGCGCTCTATCGGGCGGGTAAAGTTCAATCTTTGTTGATGACTGGCGATGAAGTCGGAAGTATCGAGCCCACCGCGATGCGCGATTATGCCCTGCGGCAAGGTATACCCCGCAACGCTATCACCCTTGATATGAGTGGCTTGCGAACGTATGATAGCTGTTATCGTGCGCTCCATACTTTTAATATCACGCGGGCTATTCTAGTGACTCAAGGCTACCACCTACCCCGGGCACTCTATACCTGCAAAGGACTTGGCCTAGATGTAGTTGGTTTTAAAGCCGGGCGGGATAATTATCCAAATCAGAATTATTATAACAACCGCGAGTTTATGGCTACGCTACTCTCGTGGGTAGAAATTACTATTACCCGACCCACTCCCCCACCCCAGCAATAAGCGTCGCTCTCCGCACGGATGGTGGGTTAGAATAAATAAAGGAAGCCGCATATAGATCAGCAGGAAGAAAGGAGGGATGAAGATGTCTAGTATGCCCCAACTTCAAGAGATCATCTATCCTGAAAGCGATGGAAAACCGATGGCCGATAACACTAAGCAATTTGAGTGGATTCTTACCCTCGGCGGTGGTCTCTTAGCACTCTTTGAGGATCGGCCCGATGTTTTTGTGGCGGGCGATTTACTCTGGTATCCCAAGCAAGGTCATCCAGAGGTATGTGCTGCTCCCGATGCCATGGTGGTCTTTGGGCGACCAAAGGGCTATCGCGGTTCCTACCGCCAATGGGAGGAAGAGAATATTCCACCGCAGGTTACTTTTGAAATACTCTCGCCCGGCAATAGTACCGAAGAGATGAGCCTCAAACGCGATTTCTATGAGCGACACGGGGTTCAGGAATATTATATTTATGACCCTGATATTCTCAAGCTCACTGGCTGGATACGCCGAGGAGTGCGACTTGAGCCCATTGCCCCAATGAGAGGCTGGGTCAGTCCGCTTCTTGATTTACGCTTTGAATTTGATGGGCCTGACGGAGAATTGAAGCTACACCGTTCCGATGGCAAACCTTTCGCCGTAGCAGAGCAGGTTCAACAATCCGAGAAGCAGCGTGAGCAGGCCGAACTAAGGGCTGAGTATGCCGAACACCAGCTTGACGAGACGTGGCAGAAGTTTGCCCGGTTTGGGCAGTACTTTGAGCAGGAGCGACTACGCGCAGAGCAAGCCGAAAAGCAACTTGAGTTACTACTTGCCCAACTTAAAGCCAAAGGCATTGAGTTAGAAGATCTATAACTGATCTACTCTCTTGCGGCTCAATTTCTAGGGCTGTTGCAAAGTCCCTATCTGACAAGTTGGGTGTTATGTCAAGATCAACTGACGGAACCCAGGTTACGCAGCATCCTACAAGATTTGGGCTT
>JACAUC010000324.1 GCA_013390945.1 Candidatus Chloroheliaceae bacterium | reverse complement strand
TTTGTTAACACTATGTTAGCTTGATGCGTATGGGGCGTATTGCATACGCCCAACTCGCTAAAATATGTGACATACGCCCAACTCGCTAAAATACGTCGGAGTATTGGATAAGTTATGGCAAAGACTGGCCCCACTGAAAATCGCTACGCTCTCTGTATTGGCATCAACCAAGCGGGAACTCTGAGTCCGCTCAAGTTTGCCGAAAATGACGCAGAGGCACTACACGCCCTTCTACTCCAAAAAGGTTTTGCTGCCGAGAATTGCAAGCTGCTTCTGGGTGCTGATGCTACTACCCAGAATATAAATATCGCTCTGAAGGAGTTTATTGGCGGCAAACCTAAACGGAATGATCTGGTGCTTTTCTATTTTGCGGGCCATGGTGAGCCGCTTGAGGGTGAGGACGAAGAGACTGATATTTATCTGGCAACGGCTGACTATCATCCCCAACTCATTGAGAGTGATGATGCGTTCCGTAGTTATGACGCTCTCGGTTTGGCCCGGTTACGTAGAGATTTTTTTGAACGTAGCAAATCAAACAAGATCTTGTTTATATTTGATAGCTGTTATAGTGGTGACTTTCCCGGAAAGAACTTTCGTGGGCCAAACCCGGCGCAAGGTTATGTCCAGCAGCTTATGGGCGAAATGAGTGCCGGAAAGGTAGCACTTTCCAGTTGTTTGCCGCATCAGACTTCTTCTGAACCTACGAAGCTAGGCCATGGGCTTTTCACCTATCACCTGTTACAAGCCCTGCGCGGAGAGGCCGAAAAAGAGATTTACCCTTATGGTGAATTGACCATTGGTAGCCTGTTTAAACATCTTTCGCGGAATTTACCCAAAGAGCAAATACCTGTGCTGACAGGAACGCAGCATGGCGATTTTGTATTGCTCGATTTTCCCGAAAAGAGCGAGGCTGCTAACCAAAGTGGGTCTTCAGTTAGAGGAACTGCCAGCATAGACAAAGCCACCCGCATCCGCGCCATGTTCTCCGATCATAGCGGCTTTATGCGCGACCGCTTGGGGAGTTTTGTGGGCCGCACCACCGAACTAGCCGAAATTCAGCAGCAAATCACCGCAAAATTGCCCACCGGAGGCTATATCACCATTACCGGACAGGCTGGACAGGGCAAGAGTAGCGTTATCGCTAAACTGGTGCAGCAACATATTCAGCAGGCCACTGACGATAGTAAAATCGCCTATCACTTCATCCCCTTCAATCCCGGCCCCGATCATCAGGTCAATTTGCTCCGCAACCTGATGGCCCGCCTCATTCTCAAGTACGACCTTACCGATCTCTACGTCGCCAGCGAGAGCCGCCCGGCCCTGCGCGATTTCTTCCCCAAAGTGCTGTCCGAACTGGTAGCCAAAGGTGGGCAAGAGGTGATCTTTATAGATGGCCTCGACCAGTTGGAGGAGGAACAGAGCGGCACTCGCGACCTCAGCTTTTTGCCCGATAAGAGCCACTTGCCTGAAAATGTCGTCTTTGTGCTGGGAACCCGGCCCAACGACACCCTCAGACCACTCGAACTGCTCAAACCCCAGTCCGAATACAAGTTGCCCAACCTAAGCCGGGCCGATTTCGATTTGATCTTGTCCCACCGTCAGGTCACGCTGGAACGGGGCTTGGCGGGACGGTTCTATGAGGCGATGCAGCAAAACGCCCTCTACCTAGATCTGGTGGCGAAAGAGTTGCACGAGGCCGGAACCGAAACTACCCCTGAAGAACTGGTCCGGCGGATAGCCGATAACCCCGACAACCTTTTTTCGTTATCGCTCACCCGCTTGAAGCGGAACGCCAGCCAGTGGCGGGAAATCCTCAAGCCCGTGTTGGGTCTCCTGCTGGCAGCGCGGGAACCGTTGGGTATAAGACCTCTGCGCCAGTTGATCGGGGTAGATGATAATGAGCTAAGGGACGGCCTGCAAAAGCTGGGCGGTTTGGTAGCCAGTGATGGTGAGGGCAGGCGCTATCTCTACCATTTGAAGTTGCAGGAGTTTTTGCGTCAGGATGAGACCAAACCCACCAAAGAATATATCTTTGCCAGCGACGAGGAAGAGAGCTATCACCTAAAACTAGCTCGGTGGTGCGAAGGGTGCAAAGGTGGGCTTTCGACCATCTGGCAAGATCTAAAAAGCGATGGGTTAGAACAGTCCCGGCGGGAATATGCCCGACAACATTATATTACCCACCTCTACCGGGCGAAAGCATACGCCACACTTTTTGAAGTGCTGGACGAAGGCAGTTACGGGCGAGGCAAGTTGCGCTACGATCCTAGCACCCGGTCTTATGCTCAGGATCTGGATCTAGGTCGAGAGGCAGCGGCTTTGGGGAGTTGGAGTTTTGAGGAAGGTTTGAGCCTATTGCCTGAGCTATGGCGCTATAGTTTGCTGCGGTCTACCCTAGCTAGTCAGGCCGATAACTATCCCATAGAGTGGTATGAGGGAATGGTGCTAGTGGGTTGCCAGCAGGAAGCGATAGGGTTGGTCGAGTTATTAACCGATTCTAAAAAGAAAGCGGATGTATTGCGTCGAATAGGGCTGATACTGTGGCAGGGGGGTAAGGAGAGGTCAAAGCAAGAGGCACTGGTGCTGTTGGGCCGAGCCTTGGAAGTAGCTCGAAATATCAAGGGTAACTATTTTAGAGAGGAAGCCTTGATAAGGATAGCGAAAGCACTGGGTATGGCAGGCGAGTACGAAGCAACCCAAGAGTTAGCTTACCAAATCGAGGATAACTATGAAAGTACTTTGGTTTTAGTGGAAGCGAAGGCGAAGGCAGATGGGTACGAAGTACTCCAAGAGTTAGCTCGAAACATCGAGAATACTTCTAACAGAGCGGTGATTTTGGGAGTGATTGCGGAGGCTATGGTAAGGGCAGGTGAGTACGAAGCGGCCCAAGAGTTAGCCTACCAAATCGAGGATAGCTATTTGAGAGGAATTGTCTTGATAGGGTTAGCACAAACCCTGATTATGGTAGGCGAGGTAGAACGTGCTAGCTACCTCTTGAGAGAGGTTCAAGAGTTAGCCCGAAATATCGAGGGTAGGTATTACAGAGCTTTGGCTTTGATAGGGTTAGCACAAACCCTAATTATGGCAGGTGAAGTAGAACGTGCCCTCTACCTCTTGAGAAAGATTCAAGAGGTAGCACAAAACATCAAGGATTCTAGAAGATCGGATATCTTGAGAGGTGTAGTGGAAGCGATGGTGAAGGCAGGTGAGTACGAAGCGGCCCAAGAGTTAGCCTACCAAATCGAGGATAATTATAGGAGAGCTTTGGCCTTGATAGGGTTAGCACAAACCCTAATTATGGCAGGTGAAGTAGAACTATCTGTCCACCTCTTGAGAGAGGTTCAAGAGTTAGCCCGAAACATCGAGAATATTAGTAGTAGAGAGGAAGTCTTGATGGGGTTAGCACAAACCCTAATTATGGCAGGTGAATACGAAGCGGCCCAAGAGTTAGCCCGAAACATCGAGGATAGCTCTATTAGGGCGGATATCTTGAGAGGTGTAGTGGAAGCGATGGTGAAAGCAGGCGAGTACGAAGCGGCCCAAGAGTTAACTCACCAAATCAAGGATAGTGATAGTAGAGTGGGAGTTTTGATAGGGTTAGCGCAAGCTCTGAGTATGGCAGGCGAAATAGAACTATCTGTCCACCTCTTGAGAGAGGTTCAAGAGTTAGCCCGAAACATCGAGGATAGCTCTATTAGAGAGGAAGTCTTGATAGGGTTAGCACAAACCCTAGGTACGGCAGGTGAATACGAAGCGGCCCAAGAGTTAGCTCACCAAATCGAGGATAGTCATTGGAGAGAGAAAGCCTTGAGAGGTGTAGTAGAAGCGATAGCGAAGGCAGGCGAGTACGAAGCGGCCCAAGAGTTAGCTCACCAAATCGAGACTACTTCTAGTAGATCTGAAACCTTGCGTTTTATAGCGGAGGAGATGGCTAGGGCAGGTGAGTACGAAGCGGCCCAAGAGTTAGCTCACCAAATCGAGACTACTTCTAGTAAAAATTGGGCCTTGATAGAGATAGCGGAAGCGATGGTGACGACGGGCGAGGTAGAACGAGCCATCCATCTGTTGATAGAGGCCCAAGAAATAGCCCAGAACATCGAGAACTTCTCTGATAGAGCGGGAGTCTTAATAGGAATAGCGGAAGCGATGGTGACGACGGACGAGGTAGAACGAGCCACCCACCTATTGATAGAGGCCCAAGAAATAGCCCAGAACATCGAGAGTCATTTTAACTATAGAAAATCAGGAATCTTGATAGGGATAGCAGAAGCGATGGTGAAGACAGGCGAGGTAGAACGAGCCATCCATCTGTTGATAGAAGTTCAAGAGTTAACACAAAACATTGAGGATGTTTTTGGGGATAGATATGGAGTATTGAGTGCGATAGCACAAACCCTAGTGAGGGTGGGAAAGTGCGAAGCGGCCCAAGAAATTGCTCGAAACATCAAGGATAGCTCTAGTGATGAAGCCAGGGCTTTGAGAGGGATAGCGGAGGAGATGGCTAGGGCAGGTGAGTACGAAGCGGCCCAAGAAATTGCTCAAAATATCACGGATAGTTCTAGTGATGAAGCCAGGGCTTTAAGAGGGATAGCGGAGGAGATGGCTAGGGCAGGTGAGTACGAAGCGGCCCAAGAGTTAGCCCGAAACATCAAGGATAGTAATAGTAGATCTGAAGCCTTGCGTTCTATAGCGGAGGAGATGGCTAGAGCAGGTGAGTACAAAGTGGCCCAAGAGTTAGCTCACCAAATCGAGACTACTTCTAGTAGAAATTGGGCCTTGATAGAGATAGTGGAAGCGATGGTGACGACGGGCGAGGTAGAACAAGCCATCCACCTCCTGAGAGAAGTTCAAGAATTAGCCCGAAACATCGAGAATAGCTTTTGGGGAGCGAAAGCCTTGATTAGCATAGCGGAGAGTCTGGTAAAAACCGGAATAAACGATGAGGCTCTGTGGTTGGCACAACACGAGTGGAGGCAAGTTGATACCCGCGAACATGCTATCGAACTTTTACCTTTGGCTTATCCACTCCTCCCACTCAAGCCAGAAATCGGCGTAGCCCTTGCTCAATCCTTTGCTTGGGTGGATGGCTTTCTGAAGGGAGCATAGGATATTTGCCCGGCAAGCTCTACCGTGTTAACCTGCACCTCAGTAAACCGGAAAATCAGATACTTGTAGATACCTTGATTAAACATGCCAGATGAAAACGAACAAACATCCCCTATAGACCCCCTTACCATCGGCGCGGAGGTCTAATCCCCATAATCACTCGGCTACAGAGGCCGTCTTGGTGTTACTCTTCTGCTGTACCATCCAGCAAACCTTGAATGTATTGGCGTTGCTTCTCCGATTTTAGATGAGGGAGCAACCGTTCAATCTGGTAGGGTTTAAGGTAGGTGATAAGCCCTATCAATCGAATCAAACTCAGCCCTTTAGCTAACCTATCTACATGCTCATCGGTCATCGCATCAAAGGGCAAGTACATCTGATCAAAAGAGTGATTATCAAGGTCACTCAGCAGGATTTCTATCCCTTCAGCCCGTTCTTTGGCAAGGTAGGCTTCTACTTCAGGCGTTAAAGCACCCGCCCGACGAGCCTCCTCCCAAATCTCCTTAGCATTTATTTTTAACATCTGATACTCCTTTGGCCTAAGCTGTTCGGCTATGGCTAATAATTCTTGGTTGCCCTCTTCTTGTAACCTGCGGATAAAGGCAGGCCATTTCGTACCTTTTGAGGGTGCAAAGAGTAGCCAGCGATAAAAACGCCTTTCGATGGGTAAATCGCGGCAAATTATTAGGACGATCCTTTGATAACCCACGGTGGCCCATCGCAACCAAGGTCTATTCGGATCTATCGTAAATACTACACCATTGCTAGGGCCACTGTCCAGAAATTCTCTCGGATAGCGAGCCAAGACGTAGGCATTGAGAAATCGGCTATAGTCCTTTTTCTTCTCTTTCTCGCTCGTTTTATCCT
>JACAUC010000323.1 GCA_013390945.1 Candidatus Chloroheliaceae bacterium | reverse complement strand
GTATGCAATACGCCCCTACCTCTTGGGCGTATGCAATACGCCCCTACCTCTTGGGGCGTATGCAATACGCCCCTACCTCGAAATATTGAGATGATACCTTTGATTTTTGTCCTTGGCTACATTTTATATTTTTAGCCACGCTTACTTGTAACTGCTTCTCCATCTAAATTTAAATCAGTTGACCCCAGAGATCATATTCGGTAGCAGCGGTAATTTTTACCTGTGCCTGAGTGGGACGCGCTCCGTCGGGTAAACGTCCTTTGCGACCGCCATTCGGTTCGATAAAGACTAAGCCGTCCACCTCCGGGGCACTGCGATAGCTACGCCCTACCCAAATCGGACGGCTCTCACGTGGCCCATACTCGATAGTACCACTACCTTCTACTATAACATTCAGTTCCCGCCCAATCAACCCCTCATTCTTTTTGAGGGCGATTTTTTGCTGCAAAAGCATTACCGCCTCGTAACGCCGCTCTTTGGTCTCTTCATCTACCGGGTGGGGTAGTTGTGCGGCAGGGCTACTTGCTTGGGGTGAGAATTTAAATGCGCCCAAATTGTCAAAAGCGGTCTCCTCGATAAACTCCAAGAGATATTGGAACTCGGCTTCGGTTTCACCCGGATAGCCCACAATCACGGTGGTACGCAGGGCTATATCGGGCATTGCCGCTCGCAAACGCGCGATGGTGCCCCGGGTCTCGCTCTGATCGCTGGGGCGACGCATCCGGCGGAGGGTCTCTTTGTGGGCGTGTTGCAAAGGCATATCAAGATAGTGGGCAATTTGGGGATGGGCCGCCATGGTCTCAATTAGCTTGGGCGAAACAAAGCGCGGGTAGGCGTACATCAGGCGCAACCAGAGCAGACCCGGTGCAGTCGCCACCATCTTTTCCAATAAAGTTGCCGTCCCCTCGGTTTCGCCCAAGTCTCGCCCGTAGAAGGTGGTATCCTGACCAATCACCACGACTTCTCTCACGCCACCGTCGGCCAATTGGCGTAGTTCCCGCAGTAGCGTCTCCGTTGGGCGACTCTGGTGTTTGCCCTTCATTTGGGGGATAATGCAAAAAGCACACTTGGCATCGCAGCCGTCCGAGATTTTCAAATAGGCGGTGGGGCCATACTTCTTCTTCCGGCGCAAGAGACCATCGCTCGTGCTATTAGCATCTAGTTCTATGCCTAATTCTTGTAAGAGTGGAGCGAAACCGTCCCAATTGAGTGCCGCTATTACCCCATCTACGCCCGGTACTTCCTGCTTGATTAGTTCGCTGGCTCTGGAGGCCAGACAACCGAAGGCGATCAATGCCTGTCCAGGCTCTTTGCTCTGAGCTAACTCTTGTAAAGCATCGAGGGATTGCCGGGTGGCCTCATCAATAAAGCCACAGGTATTTACAATCAAGAGTTGGGCGCGTTCAGGCTTTAGCGTTTCGCGCAAGCCGTAGCTACTCAATAATTGCCCGATGGTTTCGCTATCCACCGTATTTTTATCGCAGCCCAAAGTTAATAGATAGAAGGAACTACCCTCGATATTAGGGCGACGCTTAGGTCTATCCAGTTTAATAGTGTTTCTACTCACGCTTATTTCTACTTTATAGCTCCACTGGGGTACATTCAATGCGCCCCTACCCAAGATCATTGAGAAGATAAGTCAGCACTTGACTCAGAGCTAAAGGGCCAGTTACCTTTGTTATGACAACTTGCAAGTCTATTATACAAGAGTAAGCGGCTCTTGCAAAGTGCTGACTTTAGGGGAATTAGCGGTAGTTGATAAATTGGAGTGGGACGGGGTAATCTTTACCTTTAAGTAGGACAATTATTTGTTGTAGCTCGTCTTTGTTTTTACTGGTGACGCGCACCGCCTCCCCTTGAATCTGCGGGGTAGCCTTGGAATTATCCCGAATAAGCTTGCTGATCTCCTTAGCCAATTCGGGGGTAAGTCCCTTTTTAAGGGTAATGACCTGCCGTACCCGCGCCCCGGCGGCCTCTTCCATCTTGCCAAATTCGAGTATCTTTAGCGAAAGGTTCCGCCGAATCACCTTGGAGGTCAAAATGTCCTTTATGGCGTTCAGGGTGAGTTCACTGGCGGTATTAATCGTGATCTCTTTTTCCTCCAATTCGATTTGAGTTTTAGTATCCTTCAAATCGAAGCGGGTGGTGACTTCACGTTTGGTTTGATCTACCGCGTTTACTAGTTCTTGGCGGTCGAAATCTGAAACTACATCAAAAGAAAAAGTTTGAGCCATTTAGCTTAATTTACCTCATCCTCATAAAATTTATTTGTATCATCTCAAAATTTCGAGGTAGGGGCGTATTGCATACGCCCAACCTGCGGCGGGTTTATTCAATAAACCCCTACTTATTGAGAAGATAAATTTATTTACTAATCGAATCTTCACCATTGGCATCCCACGTGTGGGTAATGACCGTACTGCCCGGCGGTGCATACGGTTTATCCTGACCATTCACCTTTATCCTCACCGCGCCCGGTGCCCCGGCCCGAATTGAAATACGCATCCCCTCAAAGGCCAAGCTCTCTCCGAGAGCCAAGACTTTAGCATATTTTTCTTGACCGTCTACGATTATGGTCAGCCAACTTGGGCTACCACTGACCGTAACTTCTAGTTTGAGCGGTTCGGCGCTACTGGTTGGGGTTGGTGGCGGCACCGCACTAGCACTCTCTTTAGGCGTGACATTGGGCGTGGCAAGTGCTGGGTCAGGGCTATAGAGTAGGGGTGGAGCATTATCGGTTGCGGTGACAGAGATTATTCCGGTCGGCGTGATCGTGGGTTGCCCATCGCCAATCTCACCCGCCGAAAGAGGCGTAACGGTTGCTTTGGAGTAGACATTAGGTGTCGCAGTCGGGAGGTCGGACTGTTCTCTAGCGGATGGTACGGCTAACCCCCGATAGGTAATCAAGAAGGCGGCTCCTAAAATAATAAAAACTAAGAGTAGTGGCACAAAGCTGGGCATATAGAATGAAGGTTTATTGATTGGTTGGATCGCGGGCCGCAACACATATTTTTCCGGTACCCGCAATCCATCGAGCCGCCGACGAGGTCGTCGGCTCGGCTTGGTTGAACCTTGAACCAATTTAGTTTTTTTAGGAGCGTTATTCTCTTCGGTTTCGTTGTTCTCTTCGGTTGCGTTGTTCTCTTCGGTTGCGTTGGAAACTGATTCTGGAGATTCGGGGGGGTTGTGTGAGGTTAGGTTTATCATTTCCGAGCCGCGCTCCACTAGCCTAGCCTCGCCTTGGCTCAGTCCAGCCAACATTTGCGGGTTAATGCTAGGTTGCCCGCCCGAATCACTTGAGCCATAGCTAGGACTATAGAGATCATAGCCTGCCGCCACACTCTCCAGCAATTCATCAAAGCAATCTAGCATCTCCTGACCGTCGAGGCCGAGATAATTTGAGTAGTTCTTGATAAACCCGCGCACATAAACTGGTGGCGGTAAAATAGAGTAGTCATCATCTTCTAGGGCGGCCAGAAAGGATTGACGAATCTTAGTGGCTTGTTGGGCCTCCATCAGGCTTACTCCTTTACGGAGACGAGCCTGGTGCAAAACGTGGCCTAACTCTTGCACCTCTCTGCTAGGCATAAGCCCTCCTTGTTCTTTAGGCTCCACCAAATTAGTGAGCCTGCAAGGTTGTATCTCCAGCTCCCACTTTTAAACCCGCAAATTTGCCAAATCTGCTTTGATTATTAATTATAACCTATTCGTAAATAGGGCGCAATCCAGACAAGGGTTAGTCTAGGGCTGTTGCAAAGTCCCGCTCTGACAAGTTGGGTGGTAAGTCAAGATCAACTGGTTGCCGTCAGTTGATTTTCACCTACCACTACTCTTGCCAGATTGGATAGCTCTCCGACTTTGCAACAGCCCTAAGGGTTAGTCAGGCGTTTCTTGGTTGACTTGTTAGCCTTAAATCATTAAAATTCAAGTGGATTTAAATCGCTTAGAAAGGTTTCGGGACTTAATATGTGTAAAGGTAGGTGGTTATGACTCTATATGTATGGCAACCTGAATGGGAGATCTTGGAAAGCGAAGAGGAAAGAACGCCTACCTATGAGCATGGGATCATCTGCACCAATCTGATTGGGGAGCTAAGTAGCTTTGTTAAAGGTAAAAACTTGGGGCGAGTGCTGGATAGCTCGGTAGAATACCGCTTTTTAGAAACGCCCAAGGGCAAGGGTAAGAAAAAGACCAATTCCTCGAAAAAACCGCGCTTTCCTGATGTGACCTTTATGCGGCAAGAACACATACCACTGAATGTCAGGAGTTATCCCGAAATACCACCCGACCTAGCCGTCGAAGTAGTCTCTCCGACTGATCGGGAATATTCGATTGAGGCGCGGGTTAAAGAGTACCAAAAGGCCGGGGTAAGGTTGGTTTGGGTCATACACCCCTATAGCCGAACAATTAGCGTCTATCACCTTGATACCGGATTATTGAATCAAACGATAGGCGCAAATAATGAGCTAGACGGCGAAGAGGTGATACCGGGCTTCAAGCTCAAAGTGGGCGATTTATTTGATTATCCCTTCCCCCCAGATGAGGAATAATCCAGAAGGACTATTTTGCTATTTGACAAAAGGGAGATGGGATTATGAGCGATGATACTACAAGAGGAGAAAATAGCTCTATTGGTTCTTCCCTAGGTGATTTTCTGATCGAAGAAGGCATTTATGAGGAAAGTTGCGCTGTAGCGGAAAAAAGGGTTATAGCTTGGCAAATCGAACAGGGAGGCGCAAAAGCAATGACGGCTGAAATTGTAACGTTGGAGAGTAGTGAAGAGGAGCTTGGCACATCAGGCGGAATACCGGGTGAAGTGGAAGCCCTGCTAATCCTGCACCTCGCCCAATATGTCTACGCCAAAAGATTGGGCCGAGTCTTTGGCTCACAGACCGATTTTGAACTGAAAGGCATTGGGCGGCGACAACCCGATTTAGCTTTCGTCAAACTAGAACGCCTACCTATCAATGTGCGTGATGCCGTGCCGATGGCTCCCGATTTAGCGGTGGAAGTCGTCTCCAAAACCGATCATACCTACGATGTGGAAGATAAAGTCCAAGAATATCTCCGGGCCGGAGTTGGTTTGGTTTGGGTAGTCAGACCGATTGGTAAAATTGTGGAAGTTTATCGCCCCGGCCAAGAAGTGCCGACTTTGCTGGGCCTTAAAAACGAACTAGACGGCGAGGATATAATACCGGGCTTCAAACTCAAAGTGAGTGCTATCTTTGATTATCCACCAAACGAAGGCATAATGATAGTGGAATAAAAACGCCAAAAAGGGGAAATAAACTATGGCTACTGAATACAGATGGCAATCCGAAAGGGAATTGCTGGAAAGCGAAGAAGAATCAATGCCTACGGTTGAGCATGGGATTATCTGTTCTAACATTAACTTTTACCTGACTGGTTTTTTGAAAGGTAAAGGTTTGGGGCGAGCATTGGATAGTTCAGTGGAGTATCGGTTTTTAGAAACACCTAAAGGCAAAACAAAGCCGTGTTTTCCCGATCTCTCTTTTATTGGGCAAGAGCGACTACCCACTCGAATGAGAAGCTATCCCGAAATAGCACCCGATCTAGCGGTGGAAGTCTCCTCACCCTCTGATAGAGAGTTTGAGATTGAAGACAAGGTCAAAGAGTACCAGAAGGCCGGAGTAAAACTGGTTTGGACCGTCCACACCTACGGTCGTCGGGTAGATGTCTATCGTTTAGCTACGGGACTATTACCACAAGTTATTGGTGAAACGGGCGAATTGGACGGCGAGGACGTGATACCGGGCTTCAAACTCAAAGTGAGCGATATTTTCGATTATCCACCAGAAGAAAAGATAGAAGCAATTTGAGCTATTAAAGCTGTAGGAGGGATTTCTAATCCCGATGTATGAAATCTAATCCCTATATTGGGACTTTTTTGAAGATTTTGTAATATCTAATAAGGCTGTTGCAAAGTCGTGATTTGACAAGACCGGAGGTAGGTCAAGATCAACT